>VGKK01000111.1 GCA_016867095.1 Candidatus Omnitrophota bacterium
CGGGCCGATGTGTTCATCCGGGGCATATTTTAATATCGGCCATTCCAAGCCCAGGATAAAATTAGGCGGCAGCAGCTGCAGGCTTAATGATGTGCCTGCCTATTGCGGTTTTGCCGCGGTAGATATTTATCTGGGAGCCACAGCCATACCCGATGATGACCCGCGCAACAAGGTTTTTCCCGGAGAATTCAGGTACGGCGGGGGCCACGTCATCCAGGAACTGGCGGCCGGAAGCGATATACGCTTGGAAGCTGCTGCCTATGGCACGGATTGCTATCCGCGTAAAAAACTGGAGACCCTGATTAAGCTTGAGGATATGAATGAGGCGGTATTGTTCAATATCCGCAACTGTTATCAGAATTATAATGTAGCGGTGAATTTATCCGACAAAATAATCTATACTTATATGGGCACCTTAAAGCCGAAATTAGGCAATGCTAATTATTGCTCCGCGGGCCAGCTTTCGCCGCTTTTAAAAGACCCTTATTACAAGACTATCGGCATCGGCACCAGGATTTTCCTGGGCGGAGGCGTCGGCTATGTCGCCTGGCAGGGGACGCAGCATAACCCCTCGGTAAAAAGAAAAGATAACGGCATACCCCAGGCGCCGGCCGGGACCCTGGCAGTAATCGGCGATTTAAAACAGATGCGTCCGGAGTGGCTGGTAGGCACAAGCATGCTTGGCTATGGGGTGACTTTGAGCGTGGGTGTTGGCGTGCCTATACCTGTATTAGACGAGGAAATAGCCAAATACGCCGCGGCCAGGGATGAAGAAATCTTTACCCAGATTGTGGATTATAGCCAGGCCTATCCTCAGATGGTCGCGGGAAGTTTAGGCGAGGTTAACTATAAGCAATTGAAATCCGGCAAGATTACTGTGCGCGGCCAGGAAGTTGCTACCGGTAACTTATCCAGTTATTCCAAGGCCCTGCGGATTGCCGAAGAATTGAAGTCCTGGATTAAAAAAGGCGACTTTCTTTTAAGCGAGCCGGTCGCCGCCCTGCCGGGGGCCGAATCGGGATATACATTTAAGGCGTTAAAAGAACGGCCGCTTGTATGAGATAGGAGTAATATAAATTAAATCCGAAATTTTAAATATCGAAATCCGAAACAATGTTCAAATGACCAAAATTCAAATGACTAAAACAGGCTTTTTGAAAATTAGAACATTAGAACATTCGGATTTGTTTCGAATTTCGTGCTTCGTGCTTCGAATTTAACGAATTTAATGCCATTATCTTAAGGAGTAGGTTATGATTTCTAAAAGAATAGTATTGCATTTTCCCCACCGCCTGGTGGATCAGCCCATTGTCTATAAGCTGGTGAAGGAATATGGCCTGCAATTTAACATTTTAAAGGCCTATGTTACGCCTCAAGAGGAAGGCTTGATGGTTTTGGAGCTGACCGGCGAAGACAATAATTTTAATAAGGGGGTGGAATATTTACTGTCCTGCGGGGTGAAAATCCAGCCTTTAAGCCAGGATGTGATTCGTAATGAAACCAAGTGCACTGACTGCGGGGTCTGCGTTCCCATCTGCCCTACCGGAGCCTTGGTGGTTGACCCGCTTACGCGCAAGGTAAATTTCTACGATAATAAATGTATTGCCTGCGAACTCTGCGTTAAGGTTTGCCCTACCCGCGCCATGGAAGTGCATTTTTAAATGAGGCCACAACTTAGCAAGCTTACACCCGGCGCAATCGGAATTTGCGCCGGTGTGCCGCTTCCTGCGGCACGAGGCGGGATTAACCAATGACTAAATTAAAAAAATTAAAAGCGATTCTTAAGGAAATGGGTTCGGTTTTGGTAGCTTATTCCGGGGGCGTAGACAGCACCTTTCTTTTAAAGGTTTGCGCCGATACTTTAGGCCGCCGGGTTTTAGCGGTAACCGCTGATTCCGCTACTTATCCCGCCCAGGAGCTGGTTTTCGCTAAAAAAATGGCCAAAAAGCTGGGTGTCAGGCATATAGTCTTGCGGACCGCTGAATTAAAAGATAAAAATTTTCAGGCTAATCCGCCAAACCGCTGTTATTTTTGCAAAAGGGAGCTCTTTGCCGGATTAAAAGGTCTGGCAAAGAAATTTAAGCTGAGCTTTGCCGTGGATGCCAGTAATGTATCGGATGAAAAGGATTTCCGGCCGGGCGCCTTAGCCAAAAAAGAGCTGAAAATACGTTCCCCGCTGCAGGAGGCGGGCATAACCAAGGAAGATGTCCGCGGGTTGAGTAAAAAATTAGGGCTGGTTAGCTGGGATAAGCCGCAGCTCGCTTGTTTAGCCTCCCGCATTCCTTACGGAATAAGAATTACGCCGGGATTATTGGCGCGAATAGACAAGGCAGAGGTATATTTAAGGAGCCTGGGGTTTAAACAGGTAAGGTTGAGACATTATAATGGCCTGTGCCGGATAGAGGTATTGCCGCCGGATATCCCGAAGCTCCTGGCCAGGCGCAATTTGATTGTAGAAAAAATGCGCGGATTGGGTTATAATTATGTAACGCTGGATTTAGCAGGGTATCGCAGCGGAAGTTTAAACGAGGCGATGACGCAATGAAGAAAGTATACTTAGATTACGCGGCTACCGCGCCCACCGATCCGGAAGTGATTAAGGCAATGGAGCCTTATTTTTTTGAGAAATTCGGCAATCCTTCCAGTATTCATTCTTTCGGCCAGGAAGCAAAAAAGGCGGTTGAAGAGAGCCGCCAGGCCTTGGCCTCATCTTTGGGCGCCAAGCCAGAAGAGATTATTTTTACCTCCGGCGGCACAGAAGCGGATAACTTCGCTATTTTCGGCGTAGCCGCCGCCCTGGAGAAAAAAGGCAACCATATTATTGCCAGCGCCATTGAGCATCATGCCGTAGGCGAGCCCTGCAAGTTCCTGGAGAAAAAGGGTTTTAAGGTGACTTATGTCGGCGTAGATAAATCCGGCATAGTTTCCCCTGATGATGTCAAGAAGGCCATCACAGATAAGACCATCCTGATTAGTATTATGCATGCCAATAATGAAATCGGCGCTATTCAGCCTATCGCGGAATTCGGCAAACTCGCTAAAGCCAAAGGAATTTATTTCCATACCGATGCCGTGCAGACCGTCGGCCATATCCCGGTGAATGTGGATGAACTAAACGTAGACCTTTTAGCGCTTGCCGGCCATAAATTTTATGGGCCCAAGGGCGTAGGCGCTTTATATATCCGTAAGGGGACGCGCATTGAAAGATTCCTGCATGGCGGAGACCAGGAGCGGGGCCTGCGCGCCTCTACTCATAACACGCCGGGTATCGTTGGGCTGGCTAAGGCGGCAGAATTATGCCGGCAAAAAATGCAGGAAGAATCGGAATTCCAGGCGCGGCTGCGCGACCGGTTAATTACTGAAATCCCTAAAAAAATCCCGGAAGTTTATCTTAACGGGCATCCGGCCAAAAGGCTGCCCAACAATGTTAATTTTTCAATAAGGTATATTGAAGGCGAATCTATGCTGCTTAATTTGGATATGCTGGGGATTGCCGCTTCCACCGGTTCTGCCTGTACCTCAACTTCCCTGGAGCCTTCCCATGTCTTGCTGGCGATTGGCCTGCCCGCCGATATCGCGCACGGCTCGCTGCGGCTGACTTTGGGCAGATGGACAAAAGAGGATGATATTGACTATTTATTAGAGCGCCTTCCCAAAATTGTAGAGAAATTGCGCGCTATGTCCCCCCTTTATGAAAAGAAATAGCTATACAATTATCTGTGTAATGTTAAATGTGTAATGTGTAACGCTGGTGTAACGGCTTTTGTATTTCCGTTACACATTTATTTGCATTACACCCACATTACACGTTACACTTTACCCCGTTAGACCCAGAAAGCCCCGGCCTTTAGGTCGGGGTCTAACGGGGTTTACACA
>VGKK01000112.1 GCA_016867095.1 Candidatus Omnitrophota bacterium
CGGCTGTATCGGAACAGCCGGTGTGCCGCTTGTGTGGTAAGTGAACGTAAGTTGTTTGGCCGAACTTATCCCGCCGAGTGCCGTAAAATTGTCGAAGAGAATTTTATGGCATCTTACGAGGCGGGAGATAGACAGAGGGAGGTGATTAAGATGGAAGAAGGGGAAATTTCTGTCAGCCGCATTTACAAGGTTGACGGCGACTCAAAGCTGAAGGCTTTTGTGGATATCTCCCTGGCCGGCATAGTCGTGAAGGGCCTGCGCGTTGTCCATGGCAGCAATGGTTTGTTTGTGAGCATGCCGCGGCACCAGGGTAAGGACGGGAAGTGGTATAATACCGTTTATCCCGTGAATAAGGATATCCAAAAGCAGTTAAACGATTTGATCTTGGCTGCTTACCAGGAGTAACCTGGTCCACAAAGCCCGCCATTTTCAGCTGAAATGGCGGGCTTTTATAATTTGACACATTCGACGGCGTCCAAGCCACGGCCCTTAGGCCGCGGGAGAGGCATACGCCGCTCAGTGTCAACCCTGAGCAAGCTCCAGCTTTTAATTTGGAGCGCGTCGAAGGGTTGACAGGGTTTTAAGCCTATGATAGAATTGCGGATATGTTCTTCTATGCCAATTAACACATTGAAACTATGGTCTGGCTTCGAAGCAACTATTCCTACGAAGCTCTACCGGCTATTAAGTGTATAAGAGCGAAGCAGAATGACGAATATCTACCTTATAGGGTTTATGGGCACTGGTAAGACCGCGGCAGGCAGGGAGCTGGCCAGGGCGAAGAAGTGGCAGTTTATGGATTTGGATGATTTAATCCAGCTGCGGGAGAAAAGGAGCATTGCGCAAATCTTTGCCGAGGAGGGCGAGCCCTATTTTCGGCGCGTGGAGAAACGGGCATTGCAGGAGATTGCCAGGGAAAAGAACTTTGTGGTGGCTACTGGCGGCGGGATTGTGATGGATAAAGAAAATATCCGGGTGATGAAAGAGACCGGCACGATTATCTGTTTAAGCGCCCAGCCAGAGGTGATTTTAAAGCGCACCTGTGGCCAGAGGCACCGGCCGCTCTTAAATGTCAGCGACCCTAAAAAACAGATTGAGGTTTTGCTCAAGCTGCGCGCTCCCTATTATGCCCAGGCAGATAAAACCATTGATACGTCAAGGTTATCGGTGGAAGAAGTGGTGAGAAAACTATTAGGCGCAGCTCCTTCGGGTGCACGTCACCAGGTCGCCCGCAGAAAGTCAAAAGTCAAAAGTAAAAAGTCAAAAGTGCAAGGCAAAAGAAAAAATTAAAAATGAATAAAAAACAAATTAACAAAATCATAGCCAGAGAGGGATTGGTATTATTGGGTAGTTAGCGGGTGACGCGAGAAATATGCCTCGATGAGGACCCGCTAACCAAATGAAAAAATAGGCGATAAATGCGAAAAAGCGCAGTTAAGAGACGGGGAGATGCCGGGTTTCTTAGTTTATTAGGCCTGATATTTACTCTGGCTGTTATTTGTATTATGGCCTATATGCTGTTTAACTTCTATTTTAAGGCTACCTTACCGCAGGGTAAGGCCGGCAGCTCTTTATCAATATCTGAGCCGGGTATTACCGGGCACAGCTATCATTCAACTGTAGATACGGCTAGAACCAAGCTCAAGGCCATCCAGGAACAACAGCGCGATAATTTAAAGCAATTACAAAATTAAAATGACGCGATTAGAAGCCCTAATTAGCTTAAATATGGTTGGCGATATCGGAAGTATCCGCCTGAAGCGCTTGCTGGAATTTTTTGGCAAGCCAGAAGAGATTTTAAAGGCGCCCGTAGAGAAATTGATAAATGTCTCCGGTATTGGCAGGGAAATAGCGAACAAAATTCATTCATTAAAGAAGGAAGATTTAGATAGAGAGCTTAAATTAGCGAAAAAATTTGGCTTAAAGATTTTAACGCCGGATGACGCGGCATATCCGGAAAATCTCAAAAGTATCTACGACCCGCCGATTGCGCTTTATGTAAAAGGCCAAATCCTGCCGCAGGATAAATTTAGTTTAGGCATTGTGGGTAGCCGCCGCGCTTCTTATTATGGCTTAAGCAGCGCGGAAAAATTCGCCCGTGAGCTGGCAGAAAAAAGTTTTACTATTGTTTCGGGTATGGCGCGCGGCATAGATACTGCCGCGCATAAAGGGACTTTAATGGCCGGCGGCCGCACCCTGGCAATTATCGGCAGCGGCTTTAATTATCTTTACCCGCCTGAAAATAGAGAACTCGCAGAAGAGATTGCCAAAAACGGAGCGGTTATCTCCGAATTCCCCGTCAATATGCAGCCCCTGCCGCAGAATTTTCCCCAGCGTAACCGCGTTATCAGCGGTTTATCATTGGGCCTGTTAGTCGTGGAGGCGGCGCAAAACAGCGGGGCGCTGATTACCGCGGATTTTGCCCTGGAGCAGGGCAGGGAAGTTTTCGCGCTTCCGGGCAAGGTGGACTCAAATACTTCTTTTGGGACGAATGAACTGATTAAGCAGGGCGCAAAGCTGGTTTCCAGCGCGCAGGATATCCTGGAAGAATTTGGTTTATCTGTAAGTGTCCGTAAGGAAAGCCGCGAGAAAAAAGAAAATAACCTTAAGCCGGATTTAGTTAATCAGGAGTCTGATTTATACCGGTTAATTTCCAAGGAACCTGTTTTTATAGATGAGCTCGCGGAAAAGACGCGCCTGGCCATTCCGCAAATTACCGGCCTGCTTTTGGGGCTGCAATTAAAAAAACTCATCAAACAACTGCCTGGCAAGCACTACATAAGGAGCGTAGCATAAAATGGCAAAGAAGAATTCGCTGGTCATAGTAGAATCGCCTACTAAGGCAAAAACAATTAGTAAAATCTTGGGGAGTAATTTTTCCGTGGTTTCTTCCATGGGGCACCTGATTGATTTGCCGCAAAAAGAATTGGGCGTGGATATAGAAAAGGGGTTTTCGCCCGAATACGCGGTGGTCTTCGGCAGGCAAAAGGTTTTGGACGCCTTAAAGAAGGAAGCCAAAAATAAAAATATGATTTATGTGGCTACCGACCCTGACCGGGAAGGCGAGGCCATTGGCTGGCACCTGAAAGAATGGCTTTTTAAGGGCAAAAAGGTTTCCCGCGTGGTCTTTCACGAGATTACCCCCAGCGCGGTCTCCGGGGCCTTTAAAAAGCCGCGCGGTTTTGACCACAAGATGATTGAAGCCCAGGCCAGCCGCAGGATCCTGGACAGGATAGTCGGTTATTTTTTAAGCCCGTTACTTTGGAAAAAGCTTGCCCGGGGCCTCAGCGCCGGCAGGGTGCAATCAGTGGCGCTGCGCTTAATCATTGATCGGGAAAGACAGATTAACGCCTTTGTCCCCCAGGAATATTGGGAGATTGAGGCAGAGCTAAACAAGGTCACCAGGTCACCAAGTCACCAAGTCACCAGTTTTTTAGCTAAGTTAGAAAAGATTGAAGACAAGAAAGCTGAAATAAAAAATAAGGAAGAGGCGGACAGGCTGGTTGAAGACATAAAGAATAAAAAGTTCGTTGTCTCCGAAGTAAAAAAGACAGAAAAGAGGCGTTATGCCGAGGCGCCCTTTATCACCAGCACCCTGCAGCAGGAGGCCTTTAATAAATTAAAATTTAACGCCACCAAGACTATGATTGTGGCGCAGCAGCTTTATGAAGGTATTGATATCGGCCAGGCCCATCCCGTCGGCCTCATTACTTATATGCGCACGGATTCTCCGCGCGTGGCGCCGGAGGCGATAAAAGAAGTAAGGCGCCTGATTTTAAAAGAATTCGGCAAAAATTATCTGCCGCAAGAGCCCAA
>VGKK01000113.1 GCA_016867095.1 Candidatus Omnitrophota bacterium
AGGAAATGAGCCGATTTTCCGACGGGCAGATGGGTGGGGGTGAGATTGGAAGTGGAGATTATAATTCTCCGACGAGAAAATAGTTTTGAGCAAGGCTCCATTAAAGAAGGGGGGTGAAAAATTATGGCAGAGAAATTAGTAAAGCTGGGAATCAAGAGGCAGAAAGGTTACCTCTATTATGTTGACAAGCACGGTGATGTATCTTGCGCCAAGATGGCCAGGGGCAAGAAAAAGGGGGGTGGCCCGAAAAAAGTGGCAAAAGTTGGTATCAAGAGGAAAAAAGGATACCTCTATTTCATTGACAAGAAAGGCGATGTCTCTTGCGCGAAGATGAAGAGGGGCGGCAAGAGGAAAAAGAGATAGTTTTTACGTTAACGAAGTTACGGAGGTTAAGAGGGCCGCCTTTTAACCTCCGTAACTTTTGAGTTGGCTTAATTTCTTTTGCAGAAATTTCCGGGCTTTAGCGCGGAGGAGTTTATTTAAGTGCGATTATCAGAGTATCGGAATATCAGAGCGAGAGAACCAGATTATCAGAATACCAGACAAGAAAGAACCCCGCCTTTTTTCTGATACTCTAATACTCTGATATTCTCGTTCTAATGCTCTGATCTTCTGATATTCGCATTCAAAATTAATGGGGGGGCAATCTTACTTATGGAAAGTAATATTATTATCAGGGGCGCCAGAGAGCATAATCTCAAAAATATAAACCTAAAGCTTCCCCGCAATAAACTCATTGTGGTAACCGGGCTTTCCGGTTCCGGCAAGTCCAGCCTTGCCTTTGATACCATTTATGCCGAAGGCCAGCGCAGGTACGTAGAGAGCCTCTCCAGTTACGCCCGCCAGTTTTTAGAGCAATTGCAGAAACCCGAATTGGATTATATAGAGGGCTTGTCTCCGGCCATAGCCATTGAGCAAAGGACCGCCGGCGGCAACCCCCGTTCTACCGTTGCCACCCAGACCGAAATTTACGATTATCTGAGGCTGCTCTTTGCCCGCGCGGGTAAAGTAAATTGTTACCGCTGCGGGGCTCCTATTGAAAGGCAGAGCGCGCAGGAAATAGTGCAGCGCATAATGGCCCTGCCGTCGTCAGGCAGCGATATCCAGGTATTGGCGCCGCTGGTAAGGGGCAGGAAGGGCGAGTATAAGGATATCTTTAGCCAGGTCCAGAAGGCGGGTTTTATGCGCTGCCGCGTAGACGGCAAGGTCTATGAATTACCGGCCAAGATAAGCCTGGCCAAATACAAAGTTCACAATATTGAAGTAGTAGTAGATAGGCTGGTCACCAAGCCCGAAGTTAAAAATAGGCTTACCGATTCTGTGGAAATAGCGCTTAAGGTCGGCAAAGGAATAGTTATTGTTAGCCAGTTCGCCAGTGAGCCGGTTGGCCGGTTAAACCGGCACACCGGCACACCGGCACACCGGCAAACGGATTTAGTTTTCAGCGAGCAATATGCCTGCGCAAAATGCGGCGCGAGTTACCCGGAAATTGAGCCGCGCACTTTCTCTTTTAATTCTCCTTACGGCGCCTGCCCGGAATGTAACGGCCTGGGGACAAAGCTGGAGTTTGACGCCGATTTAGTCATTCCTGATAAAAATAAGTCTATCAACGAAGGGGCGATTGAGGCCTGGAAAAGAGGCGGCAGGGGGTATATCCTTTATTACCGCTGGTTAATCCGGGAATTAGCTGAAAAAATAGGTTTTGATTTGGATACGCCGTTTAAAAAATTAAGTAAAGAGGCCAGAAACGTAATACTTTATGGAGCGCCGGAATTGGTGGCCGGCAAGCCCTTTGAAGGCGTAATCCCGCACTTGGAGAGATTATTTCATCAGACTGAGAGTGATTATTTAAAGGAAGAAATTTCCCGTTTTATGTCCAGCCTGCCGTGCCCGGCCTGTCAAGGGGCAAGGCTGAAAAAAGAAAGCCTGGCAGTGGCCATTAACGGCAAGAATATCTATGAGATCACCCAGATGTCCATAAAAGAAACGCACCATTTCTTTGTAAAATTGGAACTGGGCGAGAGAGAAAAAATAATTGCCCGGCCGATCTTAAAAGAAATAATCCAGAAATTACAATTCTGTATTGATGTCGGCCTGGAATATTTGACATTAGATAGAAAGAGCTCCACCTTGTCCGGAGGCGAGGCGCAGAGAATCCGCCTGGCCACGCAAGTCGGTTCGGGCCTGGTGGGAGTGCTTTATATCTTAGATGAGCCCAGTATCGGCCTACATCAGCGCGATAACGCTAAGCTAATCGCCACTTTAAAGGCCCTCAGAGACCTGGGCAACACCTTGATTGTGGTTGAGCACGATGAATATACCATCCGCTCCAGCGATTATATTGTGGACTTAGGCCCCGGCGCAGGCCGCCACGGCGGAGAAGTAATTTTTTCCGGCACCAGGGATGACCTGTTGAATTATCCGCATTCTCTGACCGCCAAATATTTAAGGAAAGAAGTAGAAATAGAATTACCCGCCAAGAGAAGGCCCTGGCAGGAGCAGAAGTATTTGGAGGTTATCGGCGCCAGAGAGCATAATCTCAAAAATATAAACGTAAAGTTTCCTTTGGGGATTTTTATCTGTGTTACCGGCGTTTCCGGATCGGGTAAATCTACCCTGATTGATGAGATATTGTACCGCAGCCTGGCGCAGCGGTTATATAAATCTAAAGATAAGCCCGGGCTACATGAGAAAATTAAGGGCGCAGAGTTTATTGATAAGGTTATTGTGGTGGACCAGTCTCCTATCGGTCGGACCCCGCGTTCAAACCCCGCTACTTATTCCGGGGTGTTTAACCATATCAGGGATATTTTCAGCCGGCTGCCGCAGGCGCGCCTGCGGGGATACCGGCCCGGCCGGTTTTCCTTTAATGTCAAAGGCGGGCGCTGCGAGGCCTGCAGTGGCGACGGCATTAAAAAAATTGAGATGCATTTTCTTTCGGATGTTTACGTCAAATGCGATGTCTGCAGGGGCAGGCGTTTTAATGAGGCGACCCTGGAAGTAAAATACAAGGGTAAGTCCATTGCCGATGTTTTGGATATGACTGTGGAGGAGGCATTGGATTTATTTTCCAATATACCCAAGATAAAAAATATCCTCTTTACGCTTTCTGATGTAGGTTTGGGCTATATCCAGTTAGGCCAGGCCGCGACTACTCTTTCCGGCGGAGAGGCGCAGCGTTTAAAATTATCCGCGGAGTTAAGCAAACGCTCCACAGGAAAGACGTTGTATATTCTGGATGAACCCACTACGGGCTTGCATTTTGCGGATGTGGGCAGGCTCTTATCCTGCCTGCAGCGGCTGGCGGATAAGGCCAACACCGTTATTGTGATTGAGCATAACCTGGAAGTGATCAAGTGCTGCGATTACGTCATTGATTTGGGGCCGGAAGGCGGCGAGCGGGGAGGAGAAGTCGTGGCCTGTGGCAGCCCTGAAGAATTAGTTAAAGTCAAGGCTTCCTATACCGGAGAGTTCCTGAGAAAGGTCATATGAAGCCCGAACTTATGTCCTTCGACTACGCTCAGGACATAAGTTCGTGGCTGCCGCTTGTGCGGCAAGCGAACATAAGTTGTCTGGCTGAACTTACCCCCACACCAATTGATATTTAGCCGAGGCTATACTACCAATTGGTGTGGGGGTTAATTCGCGCAATAACTTACGTCGCACTTGCCGCAGAAAGCGGCATACCGAGCTTTCCGATAAGCTCGGGTGTTGCCGCAGAAGGCGGCATACCGAGCTTTCCGATAAGCTCGGGTGTTGCCGCAGAAGGCGGCATACCGACCTTTCCGATAAAGGTCGG
>VGKK01000114.1 GCA_016867095.1 Candidatus Omnitrophota bacterium
CGAGGTGGATAAATTGGAATTCCAGGCTCTTTTAGGGGGCGAGCTTGACAAGAACAGCGCTATTTTAAGCATCAATGCCGGGGCCGGCGGCACGGAGTCCTGCGATTGGGCCCAGATGCTTTTACGGATGTACAGCCGCTATGCCGAGAATCACGGATATGCAGTTAAAACCATAGATGTGCTTTTTGGCGAAGAGGCGGGGATAAAAAATGTTACTCTCCTTATTGAAGGAGAACACGCCTACGGCTACCTGAAGGCAGAGCGGGGCGTGCACCGGTTGGTGCGCATCTCGCCTTTTGACGCCAATAAACGCCGGCATACCTCTTTTGCCTCCGTGGATGTCATTCCCGAACTGGAAGAAGACAGCGAAGTTAAAATTGAAGATAAGGATTTGGCGGTGGATACCTTCCGGGCCTCGGGCCCCGGCGGCCAGCATATGCAAAAGACCGATAGCGCGGTCAGAATTACCCATCTGCCGACGGGGATAGCGGTGCAGTGCCAGAATGAACGCTCTCAATATCAAAATAAGCAGACCGCCCTCAAGATTTTGAAGGCGCGGTTATATGAGCTGGAGAGAGAGAAAAAAGAAAAGGAATTGCTCAAGACCTACGCCGAAGACAAGAAAAAGATAGAGTGGGGCAGTCAGATCCGTTCCTATGTCATGCATCCCTATAATCTGGTTAAAGACCATCGCACCGGCTATGAAGCCGGCGATGTCGGCAAGGTTATGGACGGCGGACTGGATGAATTTATTGAGGCGTACCTAAAAAATAAAAAATGATCGGCCTGATTAAGAAAACAATCTTAAAGCAAAAGCAGGATGCCATTAAAAAACGGTATCCCTCGGTAAACCTGGTTTTGCACTCCGAAATGCCTAATCCGTCGGTAAATAAGATGCTGGATTTAGCCAGGGCCGTAGCCGAGGTGAATTCTTTTGAGCCTAAAATAAGCAGCCTCTCCGACGGTGATTTAAAAAATAAGACCTCTCAATTCAGGGAGCATATTTTACAAAGGTCCAAAGAATACGCTCCCGAATTAGAAGAGCTGCAGGAGGCGCTCTCGGCAGCGGCTATCCCGGAAGAAAAAGATAAGATAAAGGAAAAATTAAAAATTACCCGCAATAAGATATTTGCAGAAATCCTTCCCGAGAGCTTTGCCGTGGTCAGGGAAGCGGCCAGGCGCAGCGTGAATATGCGGCATTTTGACGTGCAGATAGCCGGCGGCATTGTGCTGCATGAGGGTAAAATTGCCGAAATGGCTACCGGAGAAGGAAAGACTTTGGTCGCCACCCTGCCGGCATACCTGAACGCGCTGTTAGGCCGGGGAGTGCATATTGTCACGGTTAATGATTACCTCGCCCGCCGGGACAGGGAATGGATGGGGCCGATTTATGAATTTTTGGGCCTGAGCGTCGGGGCCATTCAGCATGAAATGTCCGACGAGGACAGAAGGCGCGCCTATGCCTGCGATATCACCTATGGGACAAATAACGAGTTCGGGTTTGATTACCTGCGTGATAATATGAAATACAGGCTGGAAGACCTGGTGCAAAGGCCTTTTTATTACGCGATTGTGGACGAGGTGGATTCCATATTAATTGACGAGGCGCGCACCCCGTTAATTATCTCCGGCCCGGCCGAAGAATCTACGGAAAAATACTATATCATTGACAAGGTTGTCCCCCGGCTTAAGGGCAGGGTGATTTTAGAAAAGGACGAGATTGAGGCAAAATATAAAGGCCAGGATTTATCCAGGGGTTTTGATTATATGGTGGATGAGAAGGCGCATACCGCGCACCTGACCGAGGAAGGCGAGACTAAAGTCTGCGCCATGCTGAATATCAATAATCTCCACGATATTGAAACCATGGAATGGCGGCATCATATTATCCAGGCGCTGCGCGCGCACAACCTGTATAAAAAAGACGTGGATTATGTGGTCAAGGACGGAGAAGTTATCATTGTTGATGAATTTACCGGCAGGATGATGCCGGGCAGGCGCTGGTCAGACGGCCTGCATCAGGCAGTGGAGGCAAAAGAAGGCTTGAAGATTGAACGCGAAAACCAGACTTTGGCCACCATTACTTTTCAGAATTATTTTCGCATATATGAAAAGTTGGCCGGCATGACCGGCACCGCCTTTACCGAAAGCCTGGAATTTAAGGCGATCTATAAATTGGACGTGGTGGTTATCCCGACCAACAAGGCTTTAATCCGCCATAATTACGCCGACTGCGTTTATAAGACGGAAAAAGAAAAGTTCAACGCCGTAGTTGAGGAACTGGCGCGGCTTTATGACCAGGGCAGGCCGGTCCTGGTGGGCACTATTTCCATAGATAGATCCGAGCAGCTTTCCGAAATGTTAAAGAGGCGCGGCATCCCGCATCAAGTGCTTAATGCCAAATATCACGAAATAGAGGCCCAGATTGTGGCCCAGGCAGGCAGGCATAAGGCGATAACCATTGCTACCAATATGGCCGGCCGCGGGACGGATATTTTATTGGGCGGCAACCCGCAATATTTGGCCAGGAACCTCATCAGGCAGGAGTTAAGGCCCGAAGAGCCGAATTATCAGGAAGAATATAAAAAATTGTTAGAAAGGTTTAAAAAAGAATCCGCGGATGAACATCAGAAAGTAGTGGCCTTGGGCGGGCTGCATGTATTGGGGACAGAGCGCCATGAGGCGCGCCGCATTGATAATCAGCTGCGCGGCCGTTCAGGAAGGCAGGGGGACCCCGGCTCTTCCCGGTTTTATGTCTCGCTGGGCGATAACCTGATGCGTTTATTCGGTTCAGACCGCCTGATCGGCATTATGGATAAGCTGGGCCTGGAAGAGGGGCAGGTCATTGAGCATCCCTGGGTGAGCAAGTCCATTGAAATCGCGCAAAGGCGCGTAGAGCAGCATAATTTTGAAATCCGCAAACAGCTTTTGGAATACGATAATGTGATGAATAAACAGAGAGAGGTAATTTACGGCCAGCGCCGGGAAATTCTGGAAGGTATCTCTCTGAAGGAAGATATTTTAGCCGCCGCCGATAAAATTTTGCAGGATTTTATTGCCGAATATATAGGTAGCGACCTTGGCGTAAGAGGGGAAGGGCCGGAAGGATTAATTAGCGCCGTAAAGTCAAAATTCGGATTGGAGCCGCAAGGGGCCTTATTTGAAAATAAGGGGCTAGGCGCGATAAAACAGGGTTTATCGGAGCGTTTGGCTGGGGCCTACGCGGAAAAGGAAAATTCTTTAGGCGCCGAATTGATGCGCCATTTAGAGCGCATGGTATTTTTGCAGATTATTGACAGCAAATGGAAGGACCACTTATACGCGATGGATAATCTGCGCGAGGGAATAGGCCTGCGCGCCTATGGCCAGCGCGACCCATTAGTAGAATATAAGCGCGAGGCATTTGAGATGTTCAGCCAGATGGTTTCCGGCATTGAAGAAGAAGCGGTAGAGACCGTATTCAGGCTGGAGGCGGCCAGGCCAAAAGAATTTAAGGGCGTATTTACTTCGGTCTCGCAGCAGCTTTTGCACCGGGAGACCGCGCAATTTGCAGAACCCGAACCAGAACCCGCCGCGCCTCTTCCTGCCTCTGTTCAATCCCAGCCCAAAGTCGGGCGTAATGACCCCTGCCCTTGCGGGAAAATAGATTCTGCTACCGGCAGGCCGTTGAAATATAAAAAATGCCACGGACGTTAATGTCACCAGGTCATCACGCCGCCAAGTCACCCGGATTAAAAAATTTAGTCCTTTCCTTATTAT
>VGKK01000115.1 GCA_016867095.1 Candidatus Omnitrophota bacterium
AGCTGAGCAGGGAAAGGCAGGATTTGCAATTGGAGATTAACGCCCTGGAGGTGCGCATTAAGACCGCCGAAGAAGAAAGGGGCAGGCTGGAAACGGCCAAAGTTTCCGAGATGGGAGAGGTTAATTCCCTGATTGAGAAACTAATGCAGGAAAAGGATTCTTTGCAGGAACAGATGATTTCCCTCCAGCGCCAGGAGGGGGCAATTACCGAAGACCTCCTGCATTTGGATAAAAGAAAGGCGAACTTAGAAAAAGCCAACCTAGACAAGATGTATCAATGGATAAAAAAGCGCCAGAATCCCAGGAATGGCTTAGTGATGAGTTTTCAGGGCGATAAAAATGCCCCGGGCTGGGCTTTTATTTATGACCAGGCCCTGGCCATAGAGGCCTATACTTATTTCGCCGATTTTGAACGGGCAAAAAAGGTTTTGAATTTCTTTAAAAGAAAATCCCAAAAAGAGGGCACGTTATTTTTGAACGCCTACTATATCAATGACGGAACACCGGCGCAGCAGATGGTTTATGCCGAGGCGAATATCCATTTAGGCATAGCAATATTGCAATATACTAAAAAAAGCCGGGACTCCAGGTATCTTGGTATGGCCGAGTGGATTGCAGAGAGGATAATCGTTTTGCAAAATCAGGACAAGGAAGGGGGCGTCCGGGGCGAGCCGAACATAGAATGGTTTGCGATGGAGCGCAACCTGAATGCCTGCGTCTTTTTTAATTTGTTATATAAGGTGACGGCCAAGCCCCAATACCTGCAGGCAAGAGATAAACTATTGGGTTGGCTGAGCCGCCATATCTCCGAGGAGATAGCCGCCAATAAGACGGATATCGTTGATACTAATGTCTGGGCGATTGCCGCTATCGGCCCGGAAAAATTGGATGAATTAGGCATAAATCCTGACCGGATAGTGGAACTGGCGGAGGACAGCCGCGGCGTGAAGGTGGAATATGTCCGCCCCGACGGCCAGCGCGTAAAAATTGAAGGTTTTGATTTTACGCCGGAAAGAGATGCCGCCAAGGCCGGCGTGGTTTATTCTGAAGGGACCGCGCAGATGGTTTTGGTTTTTAAGATTATGGCAAATTTTTATTATAAGAAAGGCATGATTGCCAAGGCCCGCTCCTATGAAGTTAAGGCAGACGCCTATTTGGTCGGGCTGGGTAATATGATTATCCCCGGCCTTTCTCTTTCGGAGCAGGCAGAGAGCTGTGTTGCTTATGCTACGCAGGACGCCGCGGATACCGGCCACGGCTGGGTAATGCCGAGGAGTAAAACCAGCGGTTCCATATCCGGGACCGTCTATACGCTCTTTGCTTACTATAGCTATAATCCCCTGGAACTGGATAAGGAATGAAACTTGGGTTGAATACGCTTTATAGGCGGCTCTTTGTTTATTTTGGTCCGCAGCATTGGTGGCCGGGGGATTCCGCTTTTGAGGTAATGGTCGGCGCCATTCTCACCCAGAATACCAGCTGGGCTAATGTGGAAAAGGCAATTGCCAACCTTAAAAGAAACAGGTTATTGGAGCCCGCTAAACTTTACCAAATACCCCAAAAAAGATTAGCCGGGCTGATCAGGCCGGCGGGCTATTATAATATCAAGGCAAAGAGATTAAGGAATTTCCTGCGGTTTCTTCTGGAAGATTATAAAGGCAACCTTAGCTCTATGTCTGCGGCAGATACGCCGGCTTTACGCCAGGCATTGCTGGCGGTAAATGGCATCGGCCCGGAGACCGCGGATTCCATATTGCTCTATGCCCTGGATAAGCCGGTATTTGTCGTTGATGCTTATACCAGGAGAATATTTTTCAGGCACCGCCTGATTAAGGAAGGCGCCGCTTACCAAGAAATACAGGATTTATTTATGAAGAACCTGAAAAAGGACGTAGAGTTGTTTAATGAATACCACGCGCTTTTAGTAAAATTAGGCAAGGATTTCTGCCTCAAAACTAAACCCAGGTGCGAAATATGTCCGATAAAATAGAAAATCACAAATCACAAATCACAAATCACAAACAAATTCCAATATCAAATGACCAAATCAACAAATTCAAGTTTGGGTCATTGTGTATTTGGTCATTGATGATTGTTTGTAATTTGGTGCTTGGTGCTTGGAATTTTACGCCCTGCTATGCCGCGCCTTGTTATGGCACAAGGATGCCCAAAGCGAAAAAGATTTCTATGGGCCTGGAAACCCACAGTATTTTTAAGCGCTACCTGGAGGATGAATTCGGCAAGTTAAGGAGCGCGCAGCATTTCCTGCTTTTATCTTACGGCGTTTTTGATTGGCTGTCCGTGGATTTAAAGGGCGGCGTCGGCAATATCAAACAGCACCCGGCAGGAAGCGACGAGGTTGATTATAAATCAAACTTTGCCGGAGGTTACGGCCTGCGCTGGAAATTCTTTGAGCGCAAAGGTATTAAAGCAGTATTGGGATTCCAGCATATCAGCGTGCATCCCCATTCCCGGCATTTGGGGAGCGTGAAAAATAAGGCCATTCTGGATGATTGGCAGTGGTCGATGCTGGCCTCTTATGATTTTAAAATAATTACCCCGTATCTGGGCGCAAGATGGTCAAGGGTGGATTATATCCATACCGTAGGCGACCAGAGGAAACGCCGGATGTCGGACTTAACCAAGGATATCGGATTAATTATAGGTTTAGATTTTCCCTTTAGCCAAAACGCCTGGCTTAACTTAGAGGGCCAGTTTATTGACAGCGAGGCCTTAGCGGTAAGCGTGAATTATAGTTTTTAATAATTTTCGCGACCCTTTGTATGCCTCTGTCCAAGGTTTCTCGCTAGTCGATTTTTTTAACGCCAATGTTCTTTCGCATTTCGGTGGCTGCAGAACTCGCCCTTTTTGCTCTAGCAAAAAGGGCTCAGACACCTTCGCCATCCCCGTTTTGTCGCTATCGCTCCACGGGGATACCCTCAATGCTCAAGCATCCATTGGCTAAAAATCGACATCCGCTCGAAACCTTGTCCAGAGGCATTAATGGTCAGTTATTTACTGATTAAAGGGGTATTTAAACATCTCCTTACCTTATGCATGACTCTCTGTTAATTTTCCATGATTAAAATAACCTTGCAGAACAGAAAAATGAAATATTTTATTGGTATCCTTGGCATAGTAATTATGATTTTTGGATGGATGACATCAAATATTGATCACTTCTCATTTGTTTCGAGTAATTGCTCCAAAATACTTCAATTCAGTTTTAGCTTTGAATAAAATGCACGAGAATAATTTTATTTTAAAAAAAGGAGATGTAGGCTTTTTGGAAATTTCAAAAATACTTAAAAAATTCATAAGCGGGGATAAAGAACCCAGAATAACTCATATAAGGACATTAAATTCGGGAGCAGGACTTAGCTTAATGAGAACGACTGAAGGACCTAAATGGTGTAATTATTATTTTGAGTTAGAAATAGCATTTTCTAATGGTCAACCTGTCAATGGTACGTTTTATGATTTAGAATACCAAATTAATAAAATGTATTTGGGTAGCAATATATTTTTGATTAATAATATAATTTTTTGGTTTGGTGCATTAGTTAGTTTAATTAGTATTTTTCTTTAGTGGTACAGTAGAACGATACGTAATCCAGGGTAGTGATTGTTAGCGGGTGGCGAGGCATGTTTCGAGCGGCACGTTAGGAAAGCCGAGCGGGCATGGTTCGCCAGCTATATAGGAAGTAGCGAGAGCGAGGCTTTCCGCTCGAGCGCAGCCCTTCGGCTTCG
>VGKK01000116.1 GCA_016867095.1 Candidatus Omnitrophota bacterium
CAATTAATCGCATAGAATTTCTACTTTTTCACCTTCTCGTCCGGTGGATTTACCTTTTTTTTAAAAGACATTCTAATAGTAAAGTTTGTAATCTCCGTATTGTTGCGGCGGTCGGTCTTAAAGTCGGTCAAGGTAAGGTTATCAAAATCGCTGAAAAAAGCCTTGTCCTCCTTAAGCTGGGTAATAAACCTGCTTAATGTCCCGATGGGGCTGGATTTTCTCTGCGGGGCAAGGCCTCCTTTTAGGTATAAATTGCCCTCCTCTGTCTCTTTGGCTTTAGCGCCTTTTTTCTCAAAGTAGAGCTCGGTTAACCAGACCTCTTTAAAAAAAAGATTGCGTAATTGATTCAGCTTATCCGACCACACCAAATCCCGTTCTAAATAACCGGATAAAAGATTGAGCTCCAGGGTAATCCGGTTTAACTTCTGTTCCAGCGCGTCCTTTTTCTTAGCCAGGTCTTCCAGGTGGCGGTATTGCTGATTATACTGCGTATTAAGGCGCTTAAATTCCTTTTTCTGGTATAGCCCTACGGCATCCAGAAAAATGCCCACGGCCAGAAAAGACAGCCCCAGAAAAATTAAAGACAGGGGCGAGCCCTGGATCCTCAGCTGAGGCAATACGCTTCTTCTTGTCCTGCGCAACTCAGGCGGCAGGAGATTAACCTTTGGCAAACCTATTCTCCTTCGGAGGCAAAAGTTTATTTTTATAGGATAGAATCGTGCGGATGTCTCTATCGGTAAAGATACGGTGGCCGTTGCGGTCGCGCCGCACCTCGGGAATTTTACGGTGTTTAAACCATAAAAACAAGGTGTTGCGGGATATCCCGATTTTCTTTAAGGCCTCTTTAGTGCTAAAAAAATTATCGCGCATCTTATTCCCTGATACCTTAACTATATATAATAAGTAACGATATGTATTAACTATACCTAATGCGTCAAGTCTATCTTATAATTATGGTTTTGTCAAGGAAAATATTAATGAGCACATAACTTACGAACACGTTACCCGAGCTTATCGGAAAGCTCGGTATGCCGCTTTCTGCGGCAAGTGTGAGTAAGTTATTGTGCGAATTAACCCAGCACTAATTTTATACAACGCTTAAAGTTAGCTCATATGGGCTGCATTGGCATCAGCCCCTATGAGATAGAGATAAGGGTTTATAAAAATTAGTGCTGGGTAAGTTCGGCCAGACAACTTACGTTCACTTGCCGCACAAGCGGCACACCGGCTGTTCCGATACAGCCGGGTGCCCGTTCCGTAAGTTGTGGCCTCACTTAATTCCTCATCTTGACATCTGCTTCCAGGGTGGCAGTGGTTTCGCGGGGGCTGGTTATTCGCGAAATAACGACGACATGAACAAGGTCGGAGTTGCCGTCGGTGCGATTAAAGCTGATGGAAGAAATATGCGGGGCAACTATGCGGCTGGCGGCGCCCGTGGCATTAGCCGCCAGGTAAGTGCTCCTTAATAACTGAGAGTCTGCGTTAACAGAGTAGGCGATGTAATAGCCTTCGGTATCTTGGTTTCCCCACTTCAGCCAATTACTGCTGGTCAAATTTAAGGCTCCATAAATTCCCACTGGAATCTGGAAATTTATCACCTGGCCGGGCCTGGATTCCAGCGTCCAGCCCAGGGCATGGCTAATGCGCACATGAGAGGCGCCGGAATAACGCAATTCTCTGGCAATCTGATCCATAGCCCTCTGGGCGTATTCTACCGCCGCCAGGCGCGCCTGGCTAAAATCAGCGGCGGTTCGGCTGGTAATCAAAAAGGTAAGCATTACTCCCATAGCCAGGCTGAGTATGCCGGCGACCACAACAATTTCCATTAGGGTAAATCCCGCTACCGTCCTCTTGGACCCTTCATATTTAGACTTGTGACTTGTGACTTGCCTGCCCTGAGCCCCTCGACTGCGCTCGGGGTGAACTCCGTCGAAGGGTGACTTGTGACTTGTGACTTGTGACTTGTGACTTTTCATATTTTCTCTCATTTTCTTATCAGCGTTGTCCTGACCACGCGGGACATCGGCCGGTTTCTTTCCAGCCAGTTTACCGTGATGGCAACATCATAAAGGTCAGTTGCGGCTACTTGCGTCACGGTTACAGATCCGACCTGCGCCTGTCCCTGGGGCGGCGTTAAGCATGATGGCGGCTGACCCACGCATACATTGAAGGCATTTAAAGGCGGCGCATTATAATTCATTATCTGCGCCAGATTGGAATCGGCAATCTCTTCTAATTTCGCCGTCGCGGCATTGAGGGCGATATCCGTCAGGGATACGGTTTCTGTAACGTTTGAGCACTGGATTAAATTATCCAAAAAAACGACTGCCGTAACCACCAAAATAACACTGGCAATCAATGCCTCCATTAAGGTAAATCCCGTTAGAGACATCTTTTTTCTTTTCTGTCTCTTAATAGTCTCTAACGGGATAAACCCTCTTTTTCTATAACCAGGCTTAAAAGTCCGCATTGGCTATATCCCTCCAGGAAGAATCCGCAAAAAAAGTAAGCCCTGCCCGCGGCAAGTCGTCTTCATTGGCGCTACGGCCAAAGCGGCTCTCATAGTTGAATATGTTGCTTGGACTAGTAACCCTACCATAAGCTGCGGCCGCAGGAAGCCCTAACGCCCCTTCGGGAAGCTGAATAAAAGCCCCGTTAACTGTCCGGGTGCTCCTCCAGGATTCCAATACGGCGGGAGTAGTGCCGGTAGGCGTAATAATAGCGGTATTGTAGACATGGCTTTGGGTCACCCGATTAGTCAATGAAGGCGTATCAGGATTAAGGCTGCCGTAAGCGCCGTGCACGGCCGCGTAACTAAATGCGGCGGTGTATCCGGCGCTAACCTGACCTTGCGCATCAGTTCTTAAATCATTAGCGGCAACATAGGTATCAGTGTTGCCGTCGCCGTTGGTATCTAAGCTAAATCTTGTCCCAGCCGGCCAGTTGGCATCTACCCAGGCCTGCGTCCAATTTGCCGGCACAGGCACGCTGCCGCCATTATAATAAGTAAACCAGTTGGTTAACCGAGCGGTTGCCGCGGGAGTAGTGCCGGTAGTGCTTGCCGCCGGCACCCAGGTATTACTGCCGAAGTTTGTCGGGTAATATGGCTGATTCACAAAATCCTGCAGCCCGGCGACCCATCTTTCTTCATCGTAATATTGATAACGATAACCACCATTCATCGGCATATAACTCGGCTCAGGAAAATCGTTAGAGAGCGTGTATACTCTGCGCTGGCTGACAACCTCGGCAGGCTGCCAGGATAAGTCTACGCCGCTATAGCGGGCAAGAACAGCAGCAGCATCAGCAGTGCGGTTCTTTTCCGGAACGCCATCGGGGTCTAAGTTATAATCTCCCTTGATAAAGACATTGTTCGGCGTGCCCAGGCTTAAACCTCCGTCCGGAAGCCGGGCGCCGTTAAATAACTCTATTCCATCGGCATTAGAATCGTAATGCGGGCTTGACCAGGTATATCCGTTTAAATCGGCAAAGATTACGCCGTTAAAATCCTTAAGCGCTCCGTCATGGGCTTTATCAAAATCTATCCTTGCTTTCAAGCAGGCGACATCTATTTTTAAGACGCTGCTCGGCTTATATTGATAATAACCGGTGTAGACGCTTCCGTCTGAAGCAGGATAAGCGGCATTGTAAAACTGTTTTTCGCTCGTACATTCGGCAATCGGATTTTGAAAATCACCGGCGTCATCCAGGCCGATATATATT
>VGKK01000117.1 GCA_016867095.1 Candidatus Omnitrophota bacterium
AACTAATTTTTAACAAAGTCGTGTTACAACTTGTCTTGCATACACCCACGTTACACTTTACACATTACACAATTTTTTAGGTAAGGCGGAATACGGATAAAAAAAGGACGGTTCAAAAAATTAAACCGTCCTTTTTTTGTCCAAATAAAACTGGACACTAAACAAAAATGCCGCAAAAACTATGGCGAAGTAGCATCATAGGTTGCACAGGTATCGTGGGTTGTAGCGTTGGTTACTGCAGCGTTTACCCTGACCACACCGTCTTCGGTGATGCAAAAACGGCGCGTACCGGTAGTAGCGGTGGTCGGTATAGCCCTGGCTATAAACCCATTATCAGTCCCGTCATCTGCAGCGCTAAAATCATAACCATTTTTTTGGCCTGCCGCCAAAACGTCATCAATATACGGAGGAGTGGCATTACCTAACTCTTCAAGGGTAGCATAGTTGGGATTGCCCGTACGATAAGAAATCTGGGCAGTGGCTATAGTCTTTAACGCAGCCTGCGCCGCAGCCTCGTTCGCGGTTAATCTGGCGCGCATCAGGTTGGGTATGGCTATAGCGGCTAATAAGGCGATAATCGCCACAACGATCATGATTTCTACGAGCGTAAAACCTCTTTTCATCCTAACCTACCTCCTTTCTAAGGTAAGATTAACTTGTGCGCTCTTTTATTTAGACCTCTTGTCCTGTGATTCTATTTATAAATGCTTTTTATTCTCTCCAAGGAGGCCTTTTTGTTTAGCGCATTCGTCACCTTAAATTTTCAATTATATCTTTATACCACCCCCTTTCTCTTTTGTCAAGCGAAAAATAAAAAGAAAAATAAAAAGAATGGAAGCACTCCTTATAATAAAGTATACCACATATTTAGCGGGTATTCAATGTTTGCCGACGGATTAAACCGGCCAGAAAGCCCAAATTCCACCTAGCCAGAGCGACTAAAACAAGCCCTAAGATTAAAAATGGCCTCCGGCAGCCAAGGCGCGACCTTATGAATAAGGCGATAATTAACAATGCCAGCGCCCATAAACCTGCAGTGGGATTAACCCACAGGAGTAATATTAAAAGCAGGGTTAACAGGGGGATAAAATGCGCCTTTCTAAAAATGCCGTATTTTTTTACCAGCTCCCCTTGCGCCCAGCCGTACCTGGCCATCATCCGGCTAAAATCCTTTAGATTGTCCGGCCGGTAGTGAAAGACCAGCGCGCCAGGATTAAAGCGCAAAGAATAGCCTTTTTTCTTAATCCGGTAATCCAGCTCCACATCCTCTCCCGGCCACAAACCCGCCAGAAAACCGCCCATCTCCAGCAATACGGATTTTCGGTACATCACATTACAGCTGGGATTATGCTGCGTTTCCTGAATTTGGCGGCCGGACTGCATATAGCCGGAAATAAAACCGGCCAGCTGTAAAAAATCTTGCACTACTCTCCCGAAACCAGATTCATCTGCTGGGCTCTCCTGTCTGCCGCCTACTCCTGCTACCAGGGCATCGCTAAATCCCTTTAATAATTCCGTAAGCCAATCAGGAGCTACGCGGCAATCCGCGTCCGTAAAAGCGATAAGCTCTCCGGCTGCCTCCTGGACCGCGATATTCCTGGCCCGGGACGAACCCAGGCCCGCAGTATTCAAAACCCTGATCTTTGGATACTCGGATAAAATCCGGAGGGTTTCGTCGGTTGAGCCGTCATTAACCACGATTACTTCGTAAGGTTGATAGGCGAGGTTTAAAACTGAATCCACGCACGCCCTTATTCTCTTTTGGGCATTTTTGGCGGGGATAATGACACTGACAAGAGGGTTATTCATTTAAAGAATAAATGAATAATTTATGCTCATATTTATTGGCCAGGTAAGCAATAAACTTATAGACGAAAGACCGGCGGTATTTTTTAAGATAGGGCATCAGGCGTAAGGACAGGCGAAAATACTTCGTGGATAAAGAAGAATACGCCTGTGCCGAACGGAATAATTTTCTGACGATAAAATGGTATAATCCCATAAAAGGGAAAATGCTCAGGTCGTCTGCAAAAACCAGGCGAAAATCATATCCCCTGACCAGGGTATCAAGTTCTTTTATGCTACGGTAAATCACGCTGTAATTATCCTGAAAATTATCCTGGTATTTAGCCTGTAAAACGCGCCTTTTTCTGCTCTTCAGGGAATCCCTGATAATTAACCGCCCGCTGCCTTTAAGCATTTCCCTGGCATGAGAGAGCGCATCCTGCGCCTCTTTGTCATTAAGATAACTCAGGATTCCGCCCAGAAAAATAATATCAAATTTATCCGAAGAAAGAAAACGCTCGGCATGCTCCTGGATAAAGCTAATGTTATTCAGGCCAAAGGGCCGGATATTTTCCGCAGCCATCTTTAAGAGATTTTCGGAAAAATCCACCCCTACCACTTTCCCGCACCTCTGGCCAAAAAAAAGGCTCATCCTTCCTGCCCCGCAGCCCAGGTCCAGGACATCTAAATCTTCGGCCAAAGAGACATTGCCGGAGATTATTTCTTTTTCTATGCTGTCCTTAAATACCGCCTGCAGCGGGATATTATCCGAAAGATTAGCCACATACCAGGCGCCAGCCGCCTCTTTTCTCTTGTACCTGTTTTCCCAAAAGCTTTTTGTCTGGCTGTAATCCAGGCCCTTATTTGAAGAGCTTTCTGGCATATTCCAGGTCCTTTTCGTTGTCAATCTCCCACCATTTAAATTTATCTATATACTTGACGAATAAATCAGCTTCCTTTAAGTGTTTGGCCAGGACCAAATCATAATATATATTCTTATTGCCGGCCTTTTGCTCCTTATCCAGCCACTTAAAGAGCTTGCGGGTCAAGGCATTTTTCAGGCTTAAAATACCGATGGATTTGAAATAGTTATCCCTATACGCCCTTGGTTTGCTCTTTACTATCCTAATCTGCCTGATCCTGCGCTTTTTATCTGTCACCAGCAAGGCGCCGTTCATATCTTTCCTAAATTTATCGGCGAGCCAGAATGAATGCGGGCTATCCCAGTTCAAGAGCCGCAAGAGGCGCCAATCAAAGACTACATCCGCTTCCAGCAATAAGCAATCATAACCAAGCAGGTAATCCCTGGCCAGCCAGAGCGAATACATATTGTTGGTAGAAGCGAATTCCTTATTCGTAATATATTCCACCCGGAGCCGGTTTTTGTATTTTCTGTCTATTTGCCGGCGTAAGACTTTTGCCTTATAGCCGACAACAATCAGGCACTTTTTAATTCCTGTTTTTTCTAACGCGTTAAGGAGGCGCAAGATAATCGGCAGGTTATTGACTTTTATCAGCGGCTTGGGAATTTCCCTGGTCAGGGATAAAAGGCGCGTGCCCTTACCCGCCGCCAAGATTAGCGCGATGGTTTTGTTCGGCATCTATTTTACGATAGGCATTTATATGCGCCAAAGTCTTTACAGTAAAGGAAACCAGGGAAATCAGCGCATAAATATAGATGGTGGTTTTGGCTCCAAATATCAGGGGAAAAGCCGCCAAGACAAAAATCTGCTCGTAATGCAAAAAGATGACCGCCCTGACTATGACAAAAAGAATCCTCTTTCTTAATGAATCCCTGGTAAATCTAATTTTGATTCTATCCAGCACAAACTGCGCGTACTCCAGGCCTTGCGCTGTCTTTAGCCTGAAGATTTCAAAGATAGACCAGCTGAGCTCTTTAATCAACTGTATGATTATCGCCAGCGACATAATAA
>VGKK01000118.1 GCA_016867095.1 Candidatus Omnitrophota bacterium
GGTCCTCACCGAGGCATATTTCTCGCAGCACCGCTCGCATTTCCCCACCGAGGAAATGCTCGCTTGGAGTTACTGCTCGCTCGCCCTCGGCTTTCGCTCGGGCACCATGGCCGCTCGCATTAACTACATGCTGCTTAAAATATGCCTCGTCACCCGCAAAAACCAGTTAAGCTTTATAAATGCCACTAGCGAGAAAGCCGACAGGGGCATTAAAAATGATGAATAAAGACATTAACGAAGTTGAGTTCACGATTTTTGATACCGAGACTACGGGCCTGGATCCGGCGTCGGGCGACCGGATTGTAGAAATTGCCGGCGTCAGGTTTAAGGCTGATAAAGAAATCGCCAGCTTTGATACCCTGGTTAATCCCCGCCGGGAAATATCGCCCGCTGCCTTTAGCGTGAATAAAATTACTCCCGCCATGCTTTCCACCGCGCCGTTTATAGAGCAGATCTTACCGGATTTCCTGAAGTTTATCCAGGGCAGCTGCCTTTGTTCTTATAACGCCGCCTTTGATTTAAACTTTTTGCATAATGAGCTGCGCCTGGTCAATATGGGGCCGCTAGGCAGTTTAGAAGTAGTGGATATATTAAAGATGGCCAAGCGCCTGCTGCCGGCACTTCCCAGCCACGCGCTCTGGATGGTCGCGAATAGCTTGGGGATAAAATTAGAGCAGGCGCACCGCGCCTCATCAGATGTGGAGCTGACCTGGGAAGTGTTTAAGCGTTTAAAAGATATATTAGCCCAAAAGGGCGTCATTGATTTTAAGAATTTTATCGGGCTGTTCGGCTTTAAGTGCGCGTCCCTGGAAGACCTGAATAACCAAAAAATTGCCGAGATTCAGAAGGCGATTAATTTAGGGGTGAAATTAAAAATAAAATACCTCTCTGTTTCCCAGGCAGAAGTAACCGAAAGGGAAGTCCTGCCAAAGGAGATTAAACAGGAAAACAGGCACACTTACCTGGTGGGGCACTGCTCTTTAAGGAACGAGGAGCGTTTATTTAGAATAGATGGCATATTACACCTGGAAATCGTATAAGATAAAAGTAAATCCCTGGGCGATATTCGCGGCCTTGAAAAACGAACGCTATTGTTTCTTTTTGGACAGCAGCCTGAATACCGCCGGTTTAGGCAGGTATTCTTTCTTAGGCATAGAACCTTTTTATATTTTAAAGACCAGGGGCAAAAGCCCTTTCACGCGCTTAAGAGAAGTTATCAGCCGCTACCAGATTGCCCTTCCTAAAAACGGCTTTCCTTTTTTAGGCGGCGCCGTCGGGTATCTCTCCTATGACCTGGGTTTAATTTTAGAAGAGAAAGTAAAGGCGCTCCCCAAACAGGGCGGCTTAGCCATACCCGATTGCTTTTTCGGGTTTTATAACACCGCGCTCTGTATTGACCATTTAAAGGATGAACTGCATATATTCTGCGTAGGTTTTCCCGAGGCCAAAGCGCATTTGGCAAAAGCGCTTTGCGAGCGAAATTTTAAAAAAATATACCGTTTGCTTTCTAATGTCAACCCGCGCCAGAATTTTTCCGCCGCTGCGCAATCTCAGGCGCCGGAAGCGCCAGGACAGCTGAATTCCAACTTTAGTAGAGAAGAATATCTTGCCGCGGTGAAAAAAGCCAAGGATTATATCCGGCGCGGCGACATTTATCAGGTGAATCTCTCCCAGCAATTTACGGCAAAGAGCGCTTTGTCAGGCCTTGAAATCTACCGGCGCCTGCGTCAGCTCAGCCCCTCCTCTTTCGGCAGTTATTTTGACGCCGGAGAATTTCAAATCTTAAGTTCTTCTCCGGAAAGCTTTTTAAGATTACAGGATGGTATCGTGACTACCCGGCCGATGAAAGGCACCCGGCCGCGGGCCAAGGATAAGAGGAAGGACAGCAGGTTAAGGCAGGAGCTTTTAAAAAGCGCGAAAGACCGGGCAGAGCTGACTATGATTGTAGATTTAGAGCGCAACGATTTAGGCCGGGTCTGTAATTATGATTCGGTAAAAGTAACGCGCCTAAGGCAGATGGAACAATATAACACGGTATTTCAGACCACGGCTACTGTTTGCGGCCGGTTACATAAAAATAGAGATAGGGTTGACCTCTTGCGCGCCTGTTTTCCCGGCGGCTCTATTACCGGCTGCCCGAAAATCCGGGCTATGGAAATAATTGAGGAGTTAGAGCCTGTGCGGCGCAATGTTTATACCGGATGTCTGGGGTATTTAAGTTTTGGCGGAGATATGGATTTCAATATTTTAATCCGCACTATATTAAAAAAAGAAAATCAGCTCTATTTTGGGGTAGGCGGCGGAATCGTGGCAGATTCCCGGCCAGAGGATGAATATACGGAAACGCTGGTTAAAGCCAGGGCAATGGTGGAGGCGGCAAATGGATAGGCGGGAGGCAAAAATATCAATCTTGGAGCCGGGATTTTTATTTGGCTGGGGACTATTTGAGACTATGCGCGCGTATAAAAATAAAATTGTCTATTTTGCCGCGCACTTAGAAAGAATTAAATCCTCCGCTAAATTACTGGGCTTGCGTCTGCCTTATTCTTTACCCGAATTAAAAAAAATTATCCAGAAGGCAATCAGGGAAAATGGTTATAGCGACGCCTATACGCGGCTGACTTTATTTAAGACGAGAAAAGGGACGGATATCTCGGTAATAGTGAAAAAGTATACGCCTTATCCTGCCCAAAAATATCGGCAGGGAATCAGGGTGGCTATTTCTCCTTTTGCGCAGGATGAAAACTCTTTTTTGGCGCGCGTAAAGAGCGCGAACCGGCTTTTATATGAATTGAGTTATTTACAGGCCAGGGAAAAGGGCTTTGCCGGCAGTATTATTTTGAATAACCGCGGCTATATTGCCGAGGCAACCAGGAGCAACATCTTTTTTGTGAAAGATAACGCGCTATTTACCCCTCTTTTATCCTGCGGGTGCCTGTCCGGGATTACCCGGAGAGTTGTCTTTGACTTGGCTAAAAAATATCATATTAAAATATACGAAGGAAAGTTTACTCCCGGAGATTTATATCAGGCAGACGAAGTTTTTTTTACTAATTCTCTGGCCGGGGTAATGCCGGTAGCCTCCATAAATAGAAAGATGATTGGTAAAGGTAAATGCGGCAGAATAACCAGGTTTCTTATCAACAAATACAACTCCCTTTTAAAATAAAAAAGGCGGTCCTGGCGCTGGGCAGCCAGACCAAGAATACCCTTTGTTTTGCCAAGGGTAATTCTGCTTGCTTAAGCCGGTTGCGCCCCGACTTAGATAATCCCCGGGATTTTTCTGAATTTGAAAGAGAGGTAAAATATTTTCTTAAAAAAAATCCCCGGATTATCGCCTATGATTTGCACCCCGAATATCAATCTACAAAGTATATTCAGAGTTTGTCACCACGTCATCACGTCACCACGTCACCAATACAGCACCATCACGCGCATATTGCCTCTTGTATGGCAGAGAACGGCCTGGTAAACCAAAAAGTCATTGGCGCGGCCTTTGACGGAACAGGTTTAGGCAGCGATAACCGGCTTTGGGGCGCGGAGTTTTTT
>VGKK01000119.1 GCA_016867095.1 Candidatus Omnitrophota bacterium
TTGGGGATAAAAGCCGAAAGGATATTCAGCAGCGAAGTCTTGCCGCTGCCCGTACCGCCGGAAACAATAATATTTTTCCGGGTCAAGACGCAAGCCTTGATAAAATCCGCCATCTGCGCATTCAAGGTCTTTAACGCAATTAAATCCTCGGTCTTAAAGCGCTCTTTGCGGAATTTTCTGATGGTCAGGGACGGCCCGGTTAGAGAAAGCGGCGGGATAATCGCGTTTACGCGCGAACCGTCGGTGAGCCGGGCATCCACCATCGGCACAGATTCGTCAATGCGCCTGCCGATAGGCGCGATAATACGCTCAATAACCGTCTTGACCTGGTCGTTGGAAATAAATTTCTTGCTAGTCAGCTCAATCTTGCCGTTGCGCTCAATATATACTTCATCTTTATTGTTAACCATAATATCGGTTATCGCCGGATCAGCCAGCAAATCTTCCAGCGGGCCGAGGCCTAAGGCCTCGTCCAAAATCTCCTTCACCAGCTTTTGCCTGACCTCCTGCGAAGAAATAAAGCTGCCGGCCTCTTCTGTCAGAAAATTTGTCACCATCACCGCGGCCTTGTCTTTCAGCTCCTTTGCTTTTTTGAAGTCACTGAATACCTTTAAATCCAGCCGCTTCAGGTTCAATTCGGCAATGAGACGGTTATGAATACGGCGCTTTAAAAGGACTATTTCGTCCGCCTCTTCTCCCCCGGCCTCTATCGCAGGCGGCGCTTCGGCTAAACCCTGCCTCTGCCAAAATTCCCCTGTTTTTCCCGCAGCTACGGCCTCCTTAAGCTGCAACCCGTCTATCTCGCTGCGGTCAATAAACAGGCTTTTATCCGTGACTAAACGGTGGGTAAGGGCATTTAGTAAGGCGGCAATCCTGGCCTTAGGCTTATTAATCACTACCGGCGCGCGCAGGTTTACCGACTCGCCTACTGACTTTCCGTCCGAAGGCAGCTGGACGAGGATATCCACCGCCAAATTTACCTTAACCTCCTGCCAGCTGATACTGGCCACCGACTCGGCGCGGTTAAGCACAATCCGAATCATCGCCAATGGAAAATGTAAAGACTGTAACGTATCTAACGTCCATTTAGTCTGGTAAACCGAGAGGATGTCCGGCGTTACCACCAGCAGGATAAGGTTGGCCTGGTTCAAAATACTGATAAATAATTCACTGAAAATTTCCCCGGCGTCTACAACTATATAATCATAATCTTTATCTAGTAAGGCAAAGACATCCTTGATCTTCTCCGGCTTAAGGTGGGGCGACTGCTGTGTCCTTAAGGTGCCGGCTAAAAAATCAATATTCAAATCCGGGCTATGCAGGATAAAATCGTCTTTTTTAAACTGCGCGCTCTGGCGCTCCAAGAGGGAGATTAAATCCACCATTGCCTTTTGGGGCTTCAAGTCTAATATCCTGGCCATATCGCCGGCAACATGGGTATCCAGGTCAACCAGCAAGACGCGCTTGGCTTCGTTTCTGCCCAGGCTCACCGCGATATTGGCGGCGATAACGGTTTTACCGACGCCGCCCTTGGTGCTGAATATAACGATTCTTCTAGACATATCTTATTCTAAGCGATAGCTTATAGGAACCTCTATCCGGAGTTCTCTTTGGTTTACAGAGGCGGGAAAGGGAGGATAGGAAGAAATTTTTTTTGCCGTAAAGAGCGCGTTATCATCCAGGACCTGATAACCCGATGTATCTTTGACCGTCGCGCCTAAAAGCTGGCCTTGATAAGAAAGCTGCAGGCTTAATTTCACCCTGCCCTGGAAACCGGCCTCTTTGGCTGAACGCGGATAAACCAAATTTTCTAAAATGCGCTTTTGAATAATACGGGCGTAGGCCATTTCCGGCGCAGCCATATCTTCCTGCACAATGGCCGGCGCGGCTATTTCTGTTTTTATCTCCTGCGCCGCTTCTTTTATTTCTTTCTTATCAGCGATAATCTTGGGGGTAAGGGTGATAAATAATTCGGTATTGCCGCGCTCGCCTTGGCCGCCGCCCACTTTGTCCACCTTTTGCCTGAAGAATAAACCTAAAACCGGCACGTCTGCCAGCCAGGGGACTTTACGCAGGTCTTCTTCGGTCTTTTGTTTGATTAATCCGCCTATGGATATTGTCTCGCCGTCATTAATATAAAGCTCGGTGGAGGCGCTGCGCTTGGTTAAAGGATAGGCCTTGCCGGTGGGAGCGGTAGCAGAGCCGATGGTCTCTACTGTGCCTACTTCGCTTACTTCCACATTGACGGCTAATTTTATGCGCTTCTCTTCGGCTACGATGGGCTTTATTTTTAATTTTATGCCGTATTCTTTATATTCTACAGTGCTGGAAGCCGCGCCTCCCTCGGTCACGCTGGTAGTAAAGGTCGGTTTTTCTCCGCCGACCAGCAATTGCGCTTCTTTACCGCTCTGGCAGGCAAGGTGCGGCCGGGAAAGAATACGCGCCTTACCCTGCTGGATTAAGGCGTCTAATTTCACGGTAAATGCGGCCCGGGTTTCGTTTACAACATGAAATAACTTAGTCCAGGTTGTGCCGGCAGCGCTGATGCCGTCGGAACCGACTTCCGTAAGGGTCATCGAGCCCGGCCAGGTAAACCCTAATGTATCAGTAGCGTCCTTATTCAGCTCTAAAACCTGCACGTCAATATCCACCCCGGCCTCTTCTTCCCTTATCTCCAAGAGGTCAACTATCTTATCTTTAAGCGTTCCTAAGGCGGTGTTAATCTTTTCTCTATCCTGGGCCGTCTTAACATTTCCCAGGAGTATAACCTTATTTTCTTCGTCTGCCGCCTGAGTATATACCCCGTTAAATTTAAGGCTGCTTAATATCTTATCAATGCGGCGCTTAATTTCCTGCATATCCTCCGTAAGAACTCTAACGCGATAAGCCTGCTCGCCAAAATTATCCCAAAATACCAAAGTAGTTATCCCGGCTGATTTCGGGCTAAGAGTGATTTCGTCAGCGGTTACATTTACTACGTCTGCGATATTGGGATTGCCGATAGCCACCCGGACAGGACGGCTGACCGGGACAGTCTTTACTTCGCCCATATATAATTTCAGCTCCTCCTGGTCTTCGGAGGCGGTTTCATCTAAAGCATAATTATTGCCGCAAGGGATTAAGGAGGCCGTCATTATTATCGTTAAAAAAGCTATCCAGAAAATTTTTCTCATCTATCTCCTCATTTTAAAGGGACTTTTTCTTTATTGAGGCCGCGGTATATTTCCACATAAGGGCCTGCCGGTTGAGTTTGCCCTAAAGATTGCGACGGCGCGTTTTGCGCGGCCGCGCCTTGGGGAGACGCGCTTTGCGGCATTATATATTGGAATAGCGCATCCCAACTGGCGGGCGCTACAGGCACTACCTTTGCATCGCTGGGCGAGCGCAAAATCAACCTCACCTTCCCCTGCTCCTGCACAAAAGCCATCAGATTTGCCTCCTGCGGGCTAAGCGCCAAGGTAATCAGGTTTGCCGTCTCAGTCCTTTTCGCCTCGCTCCTGTATCTTATCTGCGGCTCGGCCGCAGGGGCCCCTACCCTCTGGCCG
>VGKK01000120.1 GCA_016867095.1 Candidatus Omnitrophota bacterium
CCAAAGTCGGGCGTAATGACCCCTGCCCATGCGGGAAAATAGATTCTGCTACCGGCAGGCCGTTGAAATATAAAAAATGCCACGGACGTTAATGTCACCAGGTCATCACGCCGCCAAGTCACCCGGATTAAAAAATTTAGTCCTTTCCTTATTATCCGGGACTTTGCTTATTTTATCCTTTCCGAAGTTTAATCTCTGGTTATTGGCCTGGTTTGGGTTTGTGCCTTTGTTTTTCGCGCTTGAGGGCAAATCCAAGGCAAAAGCGTTTTTACTGGCTTATCTGGCCGGGGTTGTCTTTTGGTTCGGGACTATTTATTGGTTAATCCATGTTACCTTGCCGGGCATGATTATTTTAGCCTTATACCTGGCATTGTATTTTGGCATTTTTGGTTTAATTATTTCCCGCTATACGCTCTACGCTATACGCTCTACGCTGCTGCTCCCTTCGCTCTGGGTTATCCTGGAATACCTGCGCAGCCATCTCTTAACGGGTTTTCCCTGGGCGCTTTTAGGTTATTCCCAGTATCTTAACTTGCCGGCCATTCAAATTTCAGATATGGCGGGCGCCTGGGGCGTGTCGTTTATGGTGATGTTGGCAAATGCGGCAATATATTCCGTTGCCCGTTGCCCGTTGCCCGTAAAAAAACAAAAATTTATTCCGCTTTTATTTATCATGATTTTTGTTCTAATTTATGGTTACTCTAAGTTAGCACAAGCAAACAAGCAAACAGGCAAACAGGCAACGATAAGGATTTCTGTCATCCAAGCCAATATCCCGCAGCGTTTAAAATGGAATATTGAGGCACGGGATTTTATCGTTGATAAATATTTAACACTGACAAAAGAGGCCTTAAAAGACAGGCCGGATTTCGTGATTTGGCCGGAGGCGTGCCTGCCGGTGGTTTTGGAAGAGGCGCCTGCATATTACGAGAAGGTGAAAGATTTTGTCAGAGAAGAGCGTGTGCCCCTAGTTTTAGGCGCGGTTACCGCGGAAAAAGACGCCTATTATAATAGCGCTTTGCTGCTTTCTGCCGAAGGCAACTTATTAAAGAAATATAATAAAGTGCACTTGGTGCCTTTCGGCGAATATATCCCCCTAAGAAAAACTTTAAGATTTTTAGAAAGGGTGGTGCCGATCGGTGATTTTACTGCCGGCAGGGAATACGCCGTCTTTGGCTCGCCTGTAAATTTTTCCGTGCTTATCTGTTTTGAGGACTTATTCCCGGAGCTTAGCCGGCAGTTTGTGAGAAGGGGAGCGGGTTTTTTAGTCAATATTACTAATGATGCCTGGTTTGGCAGGACTTCTTCGCCTTATCAGCACCTGCAGGCTTCGGTATTTAGGGCGGTAGAGAACCGGGTGAATGTGGTGCGCTCTGCCAATACCGGCGTTTCCGGATTTATTGCGCCAAGCGGAAAAATCCTTTCTTTAGTTCAGGACGCATCAGGCAGAAATATATTCATTACCGGACACAAGACAGAAGGGATTACAATTGCACAGGGGCGGTTAAGTTTTTATACCCGCTATGGCGATATATTTATTATACTTTGTTTTTTATTTTTATTGTATGGTATAATACGCAATTTAAAACGTAGAGCTTTCTAAGCAAACCTGAGAATTTACATCTTTAGGCTTTTAAATTATGCTTTAAATCATAAATCACAAATTCCAAATTACAAACAAATCCAAATATCAAATGACCAAAATTACAAACAAGCTATAAAGGGCTTTGGTCATTGTGATTTTGGTATTGTATATTGTTTGTGATTTGTAATTTGTTTATTGTAATTTAACGTTATTTAAGGTTTTCTTACAGAGTGGTAATGAAGAGGGTCTTATTATTTTTGCTTATTGCTTTGCCGCTTTTTCTTTTGGCAGGCCTTTATTTTTTGGACAAGGATTATTTTCTTTGCCCGATTGAATATAAGGCAGGCATTGTTGTTCGTAGCGACAAAAGGGGCAGCGGCCTTTTTGGCGCGGAGCGAAGCGGCATGAGGCTGCATCAGGGCATTGACCTTTTGGCGCCGGTCGGCAGGCATGTTTTGGCCAGTCGCTCCGGCAGGGTGCTGGCGGCGACGCGGAATCACGGCATGGGCAAATACGTCATTATCGGCCACGGCGCAAAGATGATTACTATATACGGGCATCTTTCTGAAATTTATGTTTCTCGGGGTAAATTTGTGCGCCAGGGCCAGCTTATCGGCGCGGTCGGCAAGACCGGCAATGCCAATTACCGCGACATCCAACCCCACCTGCATTTTGAAGTGCGAAAAAACGGCGTCTCGCAGGACCCGTTAGAGTACCTGCAATAAAACTCTGCCTATTTTTCCTTGGGCTCCATATGCACTACGACATCTGTAACGCAAGGGATGCGGCTTTTAATCGCCTCTTCAATAGCCGAACTTATCTTATGCGCGTTATCAATATGCATATCCGGATTTACCTGCACATGTAAATCCACATGTATATCGTCAGGCCTCCCCCGCGTCCTTATCTTATGGCAGGTATTTACCCCCCGGACGCCCAAAACAATATCTACGATTTTTTTCACATCCAATATCGCCGCGCTATCACAGAGGATCGCGGAGCTATGTTTGGCTACCTCGTAGGCGGATTTGGCGATAAACAAAGATATCATTATGGTTACGGCCGGGTCGATGACGCGATAGGCCAGTTTAAGTTTTATCGCGACTAATGCGATGATGACAGAAAGCGAGGTAAAGATATCGGCCTTGGTGTGCATAGAATCCAGGGTCAATATGTCGCTTTTGAGCATGACGCCTTTGTTATATTCATAGCGCATCACCCAGAAGTTTATGGCCATGGTAATAAGCATGATGATAAAGCTGTTGAGGTCAACCTGAGGGATCACGGGATTAAACAGGCGCTTTACGCCTTCCTTAAAGAGATTAAAGCATACTAAAAACAGAAGGGCGGCGATCCCCAGAGAGAAAAAAGTCTCATATTTTTTGTGGCCGTAAGGATGGTCGGAGTCTTTCGGCTGGCAGGCAAAGTGGATGCCGATCAGGCCGATAATATTGGAAGTGCCGTCGGATAAGGAGTGGAAGCCATCGGCGGTCATGCTGGCGCAGCGGCTAATGACGCCATAGATAATCTTGGCAATGGCCACCGTCCAATTCAGGGCCAAAGTCAGAATTAATATCCGCCGGATACGGCTATAGTGGTAGTTTATATTATCCATAAATTTAATTATATCCTGGCTTGAGCGATAATTCAAACATTTTGTTGTATGTTATCTGGAGAGGGCATATGTTGATTTACCCCAGGCTATATGATAAAATATAAGTTTATGCGGACAACCAGGATGTTAAAAACGAGCATCAGAATATCAGATTACCAGAACGAGATTATCAGAGAACCAGATTATCAGAGGAAGCATAAAATTTACCTATTTCTGATATTCTAATAATCTGATGCTCTCG
>VGKK01000121.1 GCA_016867095.1 Candidatus Omnitrophota bacterium
GAACCAGATTATCAGAGGAAGCATAAAATTTACCTATTTCTGATATTCTAATAATCTGATGCTCTCGCTCTGATATTCCGATAATCTGATATTCGCAATGAACAAAAGTTTATAACACAATATTATGCGAGGTGTAAGATGCTGAATTTTAAGGCAGTTAAGATTAAAAAGCCGGATGAGGTAAATTTCATTTTAGGCCAGAGCCACTTTATTAAGACAGTGGAGGACTTGGGCGAAGCCCTGGTAAGCAGCGTCCCCGGAATAAAATTTGGCTTGGCCTTTGTTGAATCTTCCGGCGCCTGTAAAATCAGGTCAGAAGGTAACGACGCCGAACTGAAAAAACTGGCGGAGGATAACGCCCTGGAGATTGCCGCCGGCCATAGTTTTATCGTATTCATGAAAGATGCCTACCCGATAAATGTCTTAAATGCGATTAAAAATATCCCCGAGGTCTGCGCTATATATTGCGCGTCAGCCAATCCGGCACAGGTCGTTATTGCCGAGGTAGAAAATGAGGGCCGGGCCATATTGGGCGTGGTTGACGGCGTAAAACCCAAAGGCATTGAATCAGACGAAGATATCGCCTGGCGTAAAGGATTTTTGCGCCAGCTTGGTTATAAGTTTTAACGCGAAATTGACTTGATAATCTTAGTAATTATGTGATATAATCTACGGCTATGGATAACGAACAGGTCCCTGTTCCGCAAGACGCCAAAGATATCCGCTTTAAAGCCCCTACCTTTATTGACCCCTTGACCGGGTTATTTAATCAATATTACCTCTATCAATTCCTTCCCGAAGAGATGAAGAAGGCCAGGCTCAGCAATTACCCTTTAACTGTCTTTATGATTGACTTGGACGGTTTTAAGGCTGTTAACGATACTTACGGCCATCTCTGCGGAGACGCGGTCTTAAAGGGCCTCGCCGTGCTCCTAAAGAAGTTTGTGCGCCAGACCGATATGGTAATCCGCTATGCCGGAGACGAATTTACGATTTTACTGCCGGCGGCGGACCAGGCCAGGGCCGAAGGCCTGGCCAAACGTCTCCTTGAGGAGATAGAGAAAAATATTTTTAAGGGCAAGGATAACGAGGAGATACGCCTCACCATAAGTTTAGGCCTGGCTACTTATCCCGAAGACGCCGAAGAGGTGGATAAATTGATAGACTCGGCGGATAAGGCGCTCTATCTGTCAAAGGGCAGGGGTAAGAACAGGATTTCGCAGGCAAAAGAAGTGACCCTTGAGGCAGCCAGCTATATGATTGCTATGGATTCCTTCCCTTGCGTAAAATTCATTGACCGGCAGGCGGAAATAGAAAAGTTAAAGCAGATATTTGATAACGCTGTGGTGCAATCCAATCAACTGCAATTAGCGTTTATTTCCGGCGAAGCCGGCATGGGAAAAAGCAGGTTATTGGCCGAAGTAAGTAATTACGCGCAGGATAGGGCAGCGCTGATAAATTGCCGCTGTTCTTCCACGCACACGCAGGACCCCTATTATCTTTTTGCCAAGGGAATATCCAACTACATTGATAAGGTCGGAATAGACGCCCCCCTGGTTCAAGCCATCTTTTCCAAGATTCCCGCCGCGGAATTAGGGGGTTTAAGCCGCCTGGTGCCGGCGATAGGCTACATAGTAAAGAAGCCCGGCGACGATTTGGAAAAGAACGACAGAAACGCCAGGTTTTTATTATTTAAGGCCTTCCTGGATTTCTTAATTGAATTGAATAATATCTCCGCGGTGTTAATCGCCTTTGATGATATCCAGTGGGCGGATAAGGCGAGCCTAGAGCTGTTACGCTACTTGACCCAGCAGGAGCGAAACAAAAGGATGCTTATCCTGTGCTCCTTCACGGAAGATAAATCCAAGGAGATGACCAGCAACGCCAACCTTAAAAAACTCTGGGAAGATATCCATTTTGATACTAATTTCACCCATATTAAAATAAAAAATTTTCCTTTGGCCGACGCCTCTTTAATGATTGAATCAATCTTTCCCGGCATCAGCGCCGAGAAGGACTTTTACGAATTAATTTATAATGCCACCGGCGGCAACCCTTCTTTTATTGAAGAGATGCTCAAGTCACTGGTGGAAAACGCGGTTATCTTTTATCAGGATAACCATTGGCAGATAAAAAAGGACCTTTCCCGCCAGGATGTGCCTTTTTCCATAGAGGAAGTGATTAAGAAAAGGCTGAAGAACCTGGATGAAGAGACTAAAGAGGCCATTCTACAGGCCGCGGTTATCGGAGAAGACTTTTCGCTGGACATACTAAAGAAAATTGACAATAAAGACGAAGGCATGATGCTGGAACTTTTAAATCGGGCCAAAAAGATGCGCCTGCTTAACGAGCTGGAGCATAAGGGAGATTTTGGCTTTGTCAACAAGCATGTGCAGAATTTATTGTATAACGAACTGAACGAGGAACAACGCAGGCTCCTGCATTACAAGATCGGCGAGTCTATCGCCAAGGAGCATAAAGACAACCCCTATAATGTGGCAGGCGAGGTTGTTTATCATCTGGCGCAGGCCCCCGACAAAGACAAGGCCATGGAATATACCACGCAGTTCTCGCAGAAGATTACCCAGATGTTTGACCCCGCGGAAGCGCTGGAATATTTAGACGAGCTGACCAAAGAAGTACTTATTGAGGCAGGAGAAGAAAAAGGGCCCGCAGCCGTATTGAATGAACAGATGCTGCGGGAGGTTATGAAGTTCATCCGTATTGTCCAGGGGGCGGTAAAGACTTTTCAGCTGTATCCTCCGGGCGTAATGAGAAATAATATTATTAAGGAAGCGTATACCGTGATAAATACGTTATGCCAGAGCGTAGAGAGCATTGACTTATCGGAGGTGGAGAAAGGCCTGGTCATTAATGATAAACGCATTTCTCCCAGAGAAATAGAACAGGCCAATATAGATAAATTTTTGGCGATGATGATGGAATATAACTTAAAGACCGTCTCTTTTGTAAAAGGCGTAACGGTGGATGACCTGTCTAAATTCATTGAATGTATCAGCCGGCCTTATCCGCAAATTAGAGACAAGGGCGGGTGGCCGCAAATAACTAAGCAGGGCAATATAAGGGGCATTAAGACTGAAGAGCTGAATGCCGGGCAGCAGGCTTCCGCCAAGGGCGCAGGCGCAAAAGAGTTCGCCGGGAAAAAGAAATTACAAAATGTCATGTTGATGGAATTCCTGCTGGGCAAGATTGAACAGGGCGCCAGTATAGACGGCAAGGCAATATTGCAGAATATGCGCAGCGAACCACAGAAATTCGCCCAGACTATCGCTGAGGCAGCCGACGCGGCGGTTAAACAAGGCCAGGCTGAAGGCCAGATTAACGCGGTCGCCAGCAGCATAGAAAAAATAAATATACAGATTGA
>VGKK01000122.1 GCA_016867095.1 Candidatus Omnitrophota bacterium
AAAATTACCATCCACCGCCAGAACAACTGCCCCGTGGATAAGCGCCTGGCTCAGTTTTCCCAAGGCAATCGCGCCGCGGGGGATAAGCACGATACATTTAATTCCTGCCCTGGATGCGTAGGCGGCTGCGGAGGCAGAGGTGTTACCGGTAGAAGCGCACATAATTGCGCGAGAACCCTCCTCGCAGGCCTTAGAAACCGCCAAAGTCATCCCCCTGTCTTTAAAAGAACCCGTGGGATTTAACCCTTCATATTTTAAATATACCTCAAAATTTTTTCCGAACAACTTGCTTAAATATCCGGCGTATATTAAAGGCGTATTGCCTTCATTTAAGGTAATTATCGGTGTCTTATTTGTCACGGGCAAATACTTCTTATATCTTTCGATTACGCCGTTATACTTGTGACTTGTGACTTGCCTGCCCTGAGCGCAGTCGAAGGGTGACTTGTGACCTATCTTCACACTTCCTCCATCCTTATCGCTATTGACTTCTGGCCTATCGCGCCCAAGCGGTCTATTTCTGCCAACGCGGCGCGCAAATTCTTCTCCTTTGCCTCGTGAATAATCATCACTATAGGCACTACCTGCGCTTTATGCCTTTCCTTCTGGGTTACCGAGGCAATGCTGATGCCGAATTTTGCCAACACCCCGGATATCTTGGCCAGCATTCCGGGCTTGTCCAGGGCCATAAAACGAATGTAATAACGGCTTTCAATTTCATCTATCTTGCGCAGTTTCCTGATTGATTTATCCACGACCACATTTAATGTCGGCCTGAAAAGCCCGCTCTGGATATCTTTAGCCAAATCCACTAAATCCGCCACTACTGCCGAAGCAGCGCAAGTTTGCCCTGCGCCAGGGCCATAAAATAAAAGATTTCCGGCCAGGTCGCTGGACACATATATCGCGTTAAATATGCCGGTCACCGAAGATAATAAATGGTTTTTAGGGATAAGCGTGGGATGCACCCTTACCTCCAATTCATCCCCTTCTTTCTTGGCTATGGCCAATAATTTTATCTGGAACCCCAATTCCTTGGCATAGTTGACATCAGCCAGGGATATCTCTGAGATGCCCTCAATAAATATCTCGTCCAGCCCAACCAACCTGCCAAAACAAAGATAAGTCAGCAATGCTAATTTGTGCGCCGAATCTATGCCTTCAATATCCAGGCTGGCGTCTCTCTCCGCAAAACCCCTTAATTTTGCCTGCCCCAGCGCGTCCTTAAAGGTGCGGTTGTTCTCGGACATCTCGGATAATATAAAATTGGAAGTGCCGTTGACGATGCCGAATATACTGTAAAACTTATTGGCCACCAGGCCTTCGCGCAGGGATTTTATAATCGGGATGCCCGCGCCTACCGAAGCCTCAAAGTAAATATTTTTATTGCGGTCGCCGGCAAGGGCGAATAATTCCCTGCCTTCCTGCGCCAGGAGCGCCTTATTGGCGGTAACGACGCTCTTTCCTTTTTTTAAGGCCGCGGTGATGTATTCCTTTGCCGGATGTATGCCGCCGATAAGCTCGGCGATAATATCTATTTTAGGGTCATTGATAATCTCTTCGGCGTTCCTGGTCAAAAGGGCCCTGTCCACCTTAACATTTCTCTTGGCGGTTATATCTTTATCGCATATCTTGCTTAAATTTATCTCTATCCCTATCTTATCGCGCAAGTATGCCTTTTTATCGCGTAAAATTTTCACTACGCCTGAACCGACATTGCCAAAACCGATTAAGCCGACATTAATTTTTTTCATCACTTATCCTTTTTGAGTTTTCCGCTTTTGCCGCCCGAATGTTCCGTATTTATTCTTTCTTTATATAATAATCTACCGTCTGGCCGATTGTCTTTTTATGCTTGTCATCCACATATAAAAACATCAGCCTGGTATCATAGATTAGCCCCTTGGTGATTTCGTTGGATGATAACACCTTGGCGATAAGCATAATGGGATTGGGGTCAAAAGGCAATCTTATCTCCAGGGCGAGATTAGTGCCGGGCTCAAATTGCTTATTAGTAGTCAAGAGCATCCCACCCAGGCTTAAATTTTTTGTCTGCGTTATATCTACATTATCATCCTCTTCCAATATCCGGTAAGACACGATAAAGCGCCCGGCAATACGCGGGTATTTGCGCCTCTCTGGGCCGGTATAGTCCATTTAACCCCTCCTTTTTTTAAAATAATAGCTGCTTTTAACCTTTTATTTTACCACAGATTATGAATAAAAAAACCATTATTCTAAGATGTTTGCCTTGGCTACCCTGGCCAATTTTTCTGCGCTTTCCCTAACCGTCCTTCTATAATCCTTATAATCAACCTCTATTAAGCCGAACCGCGGGGAAAAACCCTCGTCCCATTCAAAATTATCCATCAGCGACCAATAAAGGTATCCTGCCACAACAGCTCCTTCTTCCATAGCCAGGTGAATATTCCTTAAGTGGGCGTAGATATACTCCCAGCGCAGATTATCGTCTGAGGTACAGATGCCGTTTTCCGTGATCATTACCGGCAGGCCATATTTCCTCAACTGCAAGAGCAATTCATGCAACCCCTTGGGATAAATATCCCATCCCAGGGAATTTTTTTTGACCGGATAATGGTTGCTTTTACAGGTATCAAACAGCAAATTGCCAATCCCCCATTTCTCCAGGTCCACTAACTGGCGCGAATAATAATTGAACCCGATAAAATCCATCGCCTTGCGGCGCGCTATTTTATCTAGGAGGCCGAAATTATACCACTTGTTTCTTAAATAAGCGGCTAAGCGGTCCCTTAAACCCTGCGTGCAGGGCACAAAAGCCTGCATATGGTGGGCAATGCCTAGAGAAGGCGCGGCCAATTTTAGCTCCTGATAAATTTGGTGTATCAGCCGGTAAGCCTTAATATGCGCGGCCAGCAAATTATTTTCAACCCTTTTTGCCTTAAGGAAAGATCTTGCCTGCGGAGGCCATCGCCCGAAAATATAGGCGTGGGACATATAAACCGTGGGCTCGTTTATGGTAATCCAATAATGGACGTGCCTGGCCAGAGAACGCGTGACAAAATCGCAGTAACGTAAAAATCTGGTCACAGAGCGCCTGTTCTCCCAGCCGCCCATTTCGCTAAGCCAGACGGGATTGGTAAAGTGGTGCAGCGTAACCACGGGCTCAATATTGCGCGCCCGTAAGCTAAATATAACTTCAAGGTAATGCCTTAATTCAGCATCGGAAAACTCCCCTTCCCGCGGCTCAATGCGGCTCCACTCAATAGAGAGGCGGTGGGCATTATGGTTTAATTTTTTAGCCAGTTCAAAATC
>VGKK01000123.1 GCA_016867095.1 Candidatus Omnitrophota bacterium
CTTCCAAAATAGCAGGCATAAATCGGTGTAGTATTCTCCCATTCAGAACCCGGCCCCCAATCTCCATCTATAGATGTATAGGCATATAAACCACTTATATGGCAGTGACAATATAATACTGCCTGTTCTTGGCTAAGCTTTATGCGGTTGATTTCCAGTTTGAACCTGGCCTTCTTTTCCATTCTTTAACTTGTCGCGCTTTCACTTTGGGAAAGATAATATCCCGTGTTAAGCCCATATGAGAACCAGAGTATTTTTCCCGCCCAGCCATACGGATAGAACTGTGGCATACACGCAAGGGGGGAGGTGCGGCCCTTCCTGCCTTTGGGGCTAGGCCCGACACCGACCCCCTTCACACTGGGAGAAGAATCGTGAACCCATTGTTGCCCCTGATCGTAACAAGAGCAGGTAAGCACTGCTTGTTCCTGGTTCAGCTTTACCCGGCAGATCTCCGGCTTAAACTTAGGTTTATTCAATTTTCCCATACCTCCTGAATGTTAACTTACCGCAATTTGCGAATCTAAATAAAACTGCCCTCCGTGGTTTGGCCCTCCGATCCAGTCGTCGTAATCTGTCCAGATATCTTTTTCCCATCCTCTCCCCGGAACCAGATACGGATAATTCGCCTGCACACATGCTTCAATCGATCCACCTGCACCATATTTTTTTTGTCCTATAAAATGTTGATCTCTCGGCCAACCCCACCCTAAATACCATGCACTTCCGATATTGAAACAAGTACAGGAGAGAACTGCTTGTTCCGGGTTTAGTTTTATGCGGCAGATCTGCGGTTTAAATTTTACCTTCTTCATCTCCACTATATTTTATTAATGAAGTGTCAAAAAGTCAAGCTATATTCTTTTAAAGAGAATTATAAAATCCTACAGTAAGCGATGCAAGTTTTAGTCGATCTTAGCAACCTAATAACTAAATATGTATCTTAATGTCAAAGAATGTAAAGATTTTCCTTGACAAAGACCGGCTCTTTATTTATAATGCACTTACCTTTATTTTCGGAGATGAAATGATAAATAGCGGTTTAATGACCATCGAAGAGCTGGCCAATTACCTTAAGGTTACGCGCCGGACCATCTATGACTGGCTTAAGCATAATAAGATCCCGGCGTTAAAACTGGTGGGCCAGTGGCGTTTTAAAAAGGATAAGATCGATGCCTGGCTGGACGGGCAATCTCAGCATAACTAAGAGGAGCGAGCTATGTATTTTAAAAAACTGGAATTAGTCGGCTTTAAATCATTCTGCGAAAAAACCACGCTGCATTTTGAGCCGGGGATCACCGCCGTAGTCGGCCCGAATGGCTGCGGAAAGTGCCTGCGTTATGATTCACTGGTGACGCTCAGTAATGGAGCGCAAGTTGAGATCGGCGAGCTCGTTGAATCGTCGCTAAAGAGCGCTTCTGCTGTTGAAACTCTTGACGATGGTCTGATTAGTTATGAGAATCCACGAGGCATTCAGGTTATAACCCTAAACCCTGAATCGCATAAACTGGAACACAGGCCCATCTCTGCATTTATAAAACGCAAAGCCCCGGATTTCCTCCTTGAAGTAACCGCTAAGTCAGGGAAGAAAGTCATAACCACGCACTACCATCCTTTTTTCACTATAAAAGACGGACAGATCGTAAGCCTGAAGGCGGAAGACTTGCGCAAGGGAGTCTACATTGCCGTGCCACGCTGCCTTCCGGCGGCGACAGAGTCAAGCAATCTTGATCTCTTCAGCGTTTTGAAACAAGTTGTTCTTGATGATCATCTGTATGTGCCTCATTCGCAAGAGCTGGAAGATTTCCTTTCTTGCTTGCAGCCAGAGCAGCTTTTTGCCCAAGAAAAAACTGCGGTTAAATCTGCTTTGAGCGGCCAGGCGATAAATGTCGCCAATTTTATAAATATCCTCTCTGCAGCAGGAATTAAAGAAATCCCGGCATTTGTCACTCATCTGAAATCCCGAAGCTCCAGCCACATACGTATCCCCAGGGAATTGGGTAAGGAAGCGGCGCGGTTCCTCGGCTACCTTATCGCAGAGGGCAGGATAACATCGTCAAACCAGGTTTGGTTTGTAAATGAAGAAAAGCCGGTAGTGGGAGATTTTGTTGCTTGCGCGCAAAAGGCATTTGGGGTAGAAGCAAAGGTTTTTAACTATAAGCCGCGCGCCCACGATGTCATTATTTTTTCCTCCGCGTTAGGCGTATTCTTAGAGAAGGCATTTGGCATCAAGAGAGAAGGCGTTTCTAAAGACAAGTCAGTCCCAGGGCAACTATTCAGCGCGCCGAAGGAGATCATCGGAGAGTTCTTGTCCGCACTTTTTGAGGGAGACGCCTATGTGCGCACGGATGAAGCAATATACTTCGAATATGCGACTGCTTCCGAAAGGCTCGCCCGCGGTGTAGCCGGGCTACTCCTGCGCCTGGGTGTGCAGTCGGTCGTCAGAGAAAAGCGCAAATACGCAAGCAATACGAAAAGTAAGAAAGTAAGGACATATTATTCGGTGTATGTATATGGCCTGCAAAACGTAAAACGACTTTCGGTCTTCTTGCATTTCAGAGGAAGAAGAGCGGGGAAGCTTGCGAAGATCAGAGAAGCGGATTCTGCCAGCAACCCTAACTTTGACCTTATCCCGGGCGTAAACGCTATCTTTAAAGATCTGGTTAAGCGTTCAGGGATCAGCGTAAAGCGCCTGAAAAAAATATCGCCTAGACTTGTTTCATATTATGAGAATCGCTGCCTACCGTCGCGCCAGGGGATGCGGGAGGCGCTGAGTATTGTTGCTGAACAGGGAAATATTTCTGGCCTTCCCAGCTCGATATATAAATACCTTTTGTCTCTTGCGGATTCTGATGTCTATTGGGATGAAGTGGTGAGCGTCAAAAAAGTGCCCTCAGATGAATGGGTGTATGATCTGTCGGTATCCCGAACCCATAATTTTATAGCGCAGGATATGGTGGTTCATAACAGCAATATCCTTGACTCCATCCGCTGGGTCCTGGGAGAGCAGTCCGCAAAATCCCTGCGCGGCTCGGAGATGCTGGACGTGATCTTTAACGGCACGGATAACCGCGAGCCGGTGAGCCTTGCCGAGGTGAGCCTGACCTTTGATAATGAGGCGAAGTTTTTTAAAGTTGAGGCGCCCGAGGTCACCATAACACGCAGGCTCTTCCGCTCAGGCGAGAGCGAGTACATGCTCAATAAGGGTACGGTGCGACTGAAGGATATCCTGGATATCCTATTGGGTA
>VGKK01000124.1 GCA_016867095.1 Candidatus Omnitrophota bacterium
AATAGCTTGTTGAGCACAAATATGCGCCGCAGGCGCATTCAGCGAAATCCCGCCGCTTTTTGGCGGGAGAAGGCTATTGTTCTACCACTGAACTACTCCCGCAAAATCTGAACAATAGAGCAATGGAAAATAGACCGCAATTGAAAATTTCGCTTCTGTTCTATTGCTCTATTGCTCAATTTTCAATTGCTCTATTGAATTTTGCCATAGGCAAAATTCAATGGGCAGGAGAGGATTCGAACCTCTGAAGCACAAGTGCAGCAGATTTACAGTCTGCCCCCTTTGGCCGCTTGGGTACCTGCCCGAAAAACCCTATTGTCGTTTAAAAAAGAAAAGCCCGGGAGAGGAATTGAACCTCCAAACCTTCGCTTTACAAAAGCGTTGCTCTGCCGTTTGAGCTACCCGGGCAATTTAAGAACACTTTTTTATCGCCTCGGGTATTTTAGCGATTATATCCGAGGCAATCAAGGAAATTTGCGTCTTTTCTTTAGCCGCTAAATCGCCGGATAGGCCGTGAAGATAGGCGCCGTATTTTGCCGCGCTAAAACCATCTAGGCCCTGGCCTAAAAATGCCGCGATTATCCCGGTCAAAACATCGCCGCTTCCTGCGGTAGCCATTCCGGGATTGCCGGTTTTATTGATATATAGATTCCCGGCAGCATCTGCTACTATTGTATTGTGGCCTTTCAATGCCAGCGTAACTTGGTAATCTTTGGCGAATTTACGGGCGATTTCTTTTCGCCTGGCCTGAACCGCCTTTACGCTTATCCCTAGTAGCCTAGCCATTTCACCGGGATGCGGCGTCAATATACGGGTGACCTGGTGACCTGGTGACCTGGTGCCCCCTAATAATATCTTTAAATACCCAACCAAGGCACCGAGGCCGTCGGCATCAATAACCATCGGCTGATGAATGCCAGTTATCAGTTTACGTATCAGGCTTTGCGTTGATTTGTTACGGCCTAATCCCGGGCCTATGGCTATAACATCAATTCTCTTTACAAATTCCTTTATCTTTGGCAGCCCTGCTGAACCGAGCCCGATATCATTGGTCTGCGGTAAGGGCAGCGTCATTACTTCTTTGGGCTTTATTTTGATGACGGCGTAATTTAAATCTTCCGGGATGCCCAGAGTCACCAGGCCCGCGCCCGCGCGCATGGCTGCCTCTGCCGCCAAAGTTGCGGCCCCCGAAAACCTGGCAGAGCCGGCTAAGATAAAAATATGCCCGAAACTGCCCTTATGAGTATCAGGCCTTCTCTGTAATAATCGCGCTGGCAACCGCATAAGTCTTTACGTGCGAAATGGAAATATGCACCTCTATTTTTTTGCCCTTATTGTTTAAAATCATGCAGGAAGGCTTACCGTTTTTATCATTTAAAATTTCCACCTCCTGCCAGGCAAGCTTCGGGTCTCCCATTGCCTTAAATACCGCTTCTTTTGCCGCAAACCTGCCCGCAAGATGCTGATACAGGCTGCCGCGCGTCTTGGCGTTCCTCATCTCCCCTTTAGTAAATACGCGGTTTAAGAAATCCTCTCCCCACTTCTCTACTGCCTGGCGCAGGCGCCTGACTTCCGTAATATCCACTCCGGTCCCGATAATCATTTTATTAATGCCTTCATCTGTTTTACCGCGCAGGCAAAACCAACCAGCGCTGCCCGACAGACAATCGCATAGCCGATATTCAATTCTTCAATGCCTTTTACTTTTGCCACCCTGGCCGCGTTATAATAATCTAAGCCATGCCCGGCATTAACTACTAAGCCTTTAGCCCGGGCATAATCTACCGCGGTTTCCAGTTGCCGGAAATATTTATCCTGCTGCTTTTTGTTTTTGGCCTCCGCGTAGCGGCCGGTATGCAGTTCAATCATCCCGACGCCCAGCTTAGCCGAAGCGTCAATCTGAATTTTGTCCGGGTCAATAAATAAGCTCACCGCGATGGCCTGTTTTTCTAAACGGCTGATGGCTTGTTTTATCTTTTTAAAATTCGGCGGCACGTCTAATCCGCCCTCAGTGGTAACCTCCTGCCTTTTTTCCGGCACCAAGGTCGCCTGATCCGGCCTTACCTCGCAGGCAATATCAACTATATCTTTGGCCACAGACATCTCTAAATTTAACCTTGTCTTTACCGTTTCTTTTAAAAGATATAAATCCCGTTCCTGGATATGCCTGCGGTCCTCCCGCAAATGCGCGACTATACTGTCCGCGCCGCTGGCCTCAGAAATCAAAGCGGCGAATACCGGCTCAGGCTCAATACCATGGCGCACCTGCCTTAAGGTCGCCACATGGTCAATATTCACGCCTAATTTAGGCATCTTTAATGAGCGCATAACTTACGAGCACAAGAGTGCGAGTAAGTTATTGCGCGAATTTAACCTATTTATTTCGCCCCGGACATAAAACCAGACAATCACCGCCAGGAAAAAGGCGATGATTTTCAACCAGGGATGATAGGTAAAAAAATGGATAAAACGGCAAGCCAGGCTAACCTTTTGTCTTGTCATCTTCTTTTTTAAGCTTGATAATCTCTTTAATCCTGCGGGCAATATCCTCCTGGCTCAAGTCTTTATATAACTTGCCCCGGTAAACCACGGATATGTCCTTTCTCTCTTCGGAAACGATAATCACTACGGCGTCTGTCTCTTCGCTCAGGCCCAAAGCCGCGCGGTGCCGCGTGCCGAATATACGGTTCAAATCAGGATTTTGCGCTAAGGGGAACAGGCACCCTGCCGCCATAATCCGGCCGTGCTGAACAACCAGGCCGCCGTCATGCAAGGGATTATTCGGCGTGAATACGGCCTGAATCAAGTCGCTGGACAGGCGCGAATCAATAAGAACGCCGCTTCCGATATAAGCGGCCAGGGGGTCATTTTTTTCTATGGCAATGAGGGCGCCGATTTTATTTCTTGAGAGGTTTTCCGCGGCATCGGCTATCTCTCTTGCCAGGTAATCCCATTCCTCTTCCCGCAAATTTGTGGCAAAAAGGTGGCGCTGGCCCAAACGCGCCAGGCCCTGCCTTATCTCGGGATGGAAGATAACTAATATAGCTATGACCGAGATGGCGAATAATTTTGTCAGCAGCCAATTAAGTATCTGAAGATTTAATTGCTGGAACAAGAAAAAGGCGACTAAAAGAATGGTTATTCCGCGTAAGACCTGTATGGCGCGCGTCCCTTCAAAAAAGAGCATAATATGGTAGATGACAAACCAAAGTATAGCTATCTCAATTACCGGCTTCCAG
>VGKK01000125.1 GCA_016867095.1 Candidatus Omnitrophota bacterium
GCCTGGCGTATATCTTGCTCGGAAGCATTACCGGTGATTAATTCCTTGATGGCGGGGCTTATCTCTATGCTTTCTCCGACGGCCATCCTCCCCTTAAAACCCGTATTATTGCAGGCCTTGCAGCCTTTTTTATTATACAATACCGCGTCCTTGTCCAGGGCTATATTGTAAGCTTTAAATTCCTCCAAAACAGAATCTGAAAAGCGGCCGGCCTCTTTGCATTCGGGGCAAAGCAGGCGCACTAAAACCTGGGAAACGATAAAAAGACAGGATGAGGCGATAAGAAACGGCTCTACCCCCATATTTACCAATCTTACCAGCGCCCCGCTTGCGGAAATGGTATGCAGGGTGCTTAAAAGAATGTGGCCGGTTAACGCCGCCTTTACCGCAGTATCCGCGGTCTCAAAATCCCTTATCTCTCCCACCAGGATAACATTCGGGTCCTGCCTTAATATTGACCGCAATGTAGAGGCAAAAGTCAGGCCAATCTCCTCGTAGACCGCGACCTGATTAATCCCGTGCAGCTGATATTCTACCGGGTCTTCCACGGTAACTATGTTCTTCTCTACGGAGTCAAGGTATTTTAAAATTGAATAAAGGGTGGTGGTCTTGCCGGAGCCGGTAGGGCCGCAGACCAGAATCATCCCAAAGGGCTTAAGCGAGTTCCTCTTGAATAACTCTAAAGTGCGCGCGTCAAAGCCTAATTTATTAATATCCAGGGTTACCCTGGATTTATCTAAAATTCGTAAGGCGATCTTTTCCCCAAGGCTTGAGGGAATAACCGAAACGCGCAGGTCTACCTCCGACTCCTTGGCTTTTATTTTGAACCTCCCGTCCTGCGGCAGGCGGTGTTCGCTGATATCCAGTCCCGAGAGCACCTTTATCCGGCTAATCACGCCTTCCTGGTAAGTCTTAGGCAGTAAAAGAGAGCTGTAGAGCACGCCGTCAATCCTGTACCTGATCTGCACTTCGGTATCCAGGGGCTCAATTAAAATATCGCTGGCGCGCTGCTCGATGCCGTCAATGACAATTTTATGCACGGTCTGTACCAGCGGGTCCTGCTCCAGCAGTATCTGGGAAATCTCTGCCGAGGCTGAGCCTTCCTTTGTTTTATCCGCGCCTTTCGGGTCAAGGGGTTTATTTGGCTCCATATTTAGCGCTACTCCTGTTTCTGCCCGTAATATTTAACAATCATATCGCTTAATTCCGGCGGCGTGGTTAAAAAAACTTTCACTTCGCTATTTGCGACTTTCTTTATCTGGTCCAGGGCCACGATATCCAAGGGGTTAACCATGGCCACGGTAAGGACGCCCTGGATTTTATCTACTGGTAAGACATGGTATTTTTTCGCCATTGCCTCGGGTATTAAAGATATAACCTCGGGCCTTATCGCGCAGTGGCCGATACTGATATAGGGATACCCGCTCTGGATAGCCAAAATGGTATAAAGGTCTTCCCGGCTGACATATCCCAGCTCAATGAGGATTTGGCCCAGGTGTTCTTCCTTTTCTTTACTGTGCTGCAGAGAGAGGGCGTGCTCCAGCTGTATTTGAGTAATCAGGCCTTTCTGTAATAATAATTCGCCGATTTTTGTCTTTACTCTTCTGACGGGAGACATATTTTACTGTCAGCCTTTCTTCAGTTTCTTTAACTGTTCCTTGACCAATATAATTATATTCTTATCTCTTTCTTCTTTCAAGGCCGCGGATATAATATTTATGCTTTTCTCCGTGCCTATGTCGGCTAAGGCTATAATAGTGGCGCGGCGTAAAAAAGGCTCTCTATGGCGGACAAAAGGCAAAAGCAGGTCTACCAATTCCTCTTTCTTCAAATAGCCCACCAACTCAATCAAGGGCGCGGAAACATCTTCCTTGGCTTGAGAAAATTTTTGCCGTAACCTATTCAGCGCCGGCTCGCCGAGCTCCCGAAATAAATCAACAATCCCCTTCCTGACGATATATTCCCGGAAAGAATCGCCCCGGGTCACCGTTTTCTGGCTCTCCAGATTTATTAATATATCTACCAACTGCTCCCCGAGGATAGAATAGATATCCTTGAACCCGACCTTTCTTTGAGAAGAACTCCCTATCATATCATAAACTAACATCTCCAGGAACTTGGGCTGGGAGATATCTTTAATAAAATCGCTGCTGATTGCGGAAAACTGGGCGGAGCGGGCCTGCTGCTGCGCCATTTTCTGGGCAAAAATATACAGAAGCTGGTGGATCAAAAAGGAACATTTCCTGCCTGCCGGTTTCTCCATTTCCAGGGCAATGTCTTTTGCCAGCTCTAAACTCAAAGTGAGCTCTTTAATTATTTCCTTGAATATATCCAAAGCAAAGGAAAAAATATCGGGATCCGTCTCGAGGGTCAATTTTTTCAACAAGCCGGCTAACCTATTCTGCGCCTGCTGTATATCTATTTTGTCGTCAAAAAAGGAAGCCCTGATAAAATCCTTGGTGATTTTCAGCAAATGGCTGCCTGCCTGGGGCGCAAGATGCCTGCTTTTTATCATCAGATGATAAAGAAGCTGTTCTATCCTTTCTTTATCCTGCTTAAGCGCCAGTTCCTCTAAAAGTTTATTGATTTTTTCTGTTTCCGAGCTGTAATATTTATCGGGCAGCTTCAGAAGGTAATTCACGCGCTTATCCAGGGATAATTCTTCCCAACTCACCTCGCCGGTCACAAAGGCGATATCTTCCTCGTCTATATTCAGCTTGGATAACTCTGTCTTTAATTTCGGTAAAACTTCTTTTTTGCGGAGCTCATCAAACAAAATCTTATCTGTAAAATCCTTCACCGCCAAAGGGTTCCCCCCGCTGTCGCTATGCTCTTCAATTACCGTATCTATAAGCATTTCGTCGGGTGCGGCCTTGATAATGCTGTTTGTCATATCTTTATTTGCCGCCTCAGGGTCCAGGATTTGGGAACGGACAACTTTATTCCTCAAGGCCGGCTGTAATTCTAAAATTACCCGCGCTAAATCCTTAAGGTAATCAATCTTATGCAGGGGTTCCTGCTTGTCAATCTGTATATTTATTTTTTCTATGCTGCTGGCGACCGCGTTAATCTGGCCTTCAGCCTGGCCTTGTTTAACCGCCGCGTCGGCTGCCTCAGCGATAGTCTGGGCGAATTTCTGTGGTTCGCTGTGCATATTCTGCAATATTGCCTTGCCGTCTATACTGGCGCC
>VGKK01000126.1 GCA_016867095.1 Candidatus Omnitrophota bacterium
ACAAGGCAACGGCTTTGGGCGAAATTCCGCAGTCATCCTTATGCTTTGGTTCTTTAGTATGTTTTTGGCTTCTTTCCGGGGGGTAAGATTTTTCATCTTTTTAATCCTGCCTATGGCCATATCCGTGGGTTGGTTTCTTGGCGAGGCATACGCGTATTTTAGGGATAAAAAGAAAAAATGGGGGATTTGCCTGGTTTTGGCAATGGCGATTATCTTGGGCGATACGTTTATCAGTAGGGGGTATAAGCAGGCGGTAAATATTTTTCCCTTAATGGAGGATAGCTGGTATAAGACGCTGGCTACATTAGACAAAACCACTACCCCCGAGGCGGTTATTAATTCCTGGTGGGATTTTGGGGATTGGTTTAAGACAGCCGCCAGGCGCCGGGTTATTTTTGACGGCCAGAGCCAGAATACGCCGCAGGCATATTGGATGGCCAGGGTTTTGTTGAGCCGGAATGAAGATGAGGCGATCAGGATTTTACGGATGTTAAATAACGGCGGCAATAAGGCCTTTGAGATTATCAACGCAGAATTTGGCGACTCTTTTAAGTCCATTTTATTTTTAGAAAAAATACTCTTACTAGAGCCCGCGCAGGCAAAAGAGGCCTTAAGGAAGAATTTATCCGCGCAAGCCGCGGATGAGGCGGCGAAATTACTTTTTACCAGGCCTTCCCCGGCTTATTTTATTGTGGATTATACGATGTTGGATAAAATGGGCTGGATTTCGTATTTAGGAAATTGGGACTTTTTAAAAGTTTATTTAATGCAAAACCTGAATAAAGCAGAAAAAGAAGAAATTATCGCCAGGCTCGCGGGGTTAGGCGTAGAAAAGGAAAAAGCACAGGAGCTGTATCAGGAGCTGACTTTAATTTCCAAGGCAGAGATGGATTCCTGGGTTTCGCAGAGATTTAAGTTTTATGAGTGGCTGTCTAAAGGCGAAGAAAAAAACGGCCTTGTCCTGTTTAATAACGGCCTGGTTTATCAGCCCAATACAGAAGATGCTTATTTTTATTCTTTGCGCATCGGCAATTACCGAATGCCTAAGAGCGTATTTGTCGTTAAGCAAAATAATATAGAGGAAAAGGAATATTCCGGCCAGGCCTTGGTTGCCTCTGTTTTAGTCTTTAAAGAAGGCCCGGATTGGCGGGCTGTTTTGCTTGACCGTCAATTAGGCAGCAGCCTCTTTTCGCGTTTATATTTCTTAAACGGGGCCGGCCTGAAATATTTTCGGCCATTTTTAAAGGAAGAGAAGGCAGGAGAGGGCCATATCGGGGTTTTTGAAATCAGCTGGGAGTAATTATGGTTTATTAGAAATTGTGTAATGTGTAAAGTGTAATGTGTAATGTGGGTGTAATGCAGAAAAATGTGTAATGGAAAAATAAGGCTAAGTATTTGCATTACACATTTAACATTACACAAAAATAATTGTCGTGGGAAAATTAGGAATTTTAAGCATGGATGAATATACAGAGGTTTCAGTGGTTTTGCCTTGCTTAAATGAGGAGGCGGCCCTTGCTGTTTGCATAAAAAAAATCCAGGATGTTTTTAACCAGCAATGGATTAAGGGGGAAATTATTGTGGCGGACAACGGCTCTGTTGACCGCTCAAGAGAAATTGCTTCTAATCTGGGGGCAAGGGTATTTTTAGAAGAGAAGCGGGGTTACGGGGCGGCGTATTTGCGCGGCTTAAAAGAGGCCAGGGGAAAATATATCATCATAGCCGATAGCGATAATACCTATGATTTTTATGATATCCCGAAATTCCTGGAGCCCTTAAGGCAAGGGTATGATTTTGTCATCGGTTCCCGTTTTAAAGGTAAAATGCACCAAAAAGCAATGTCCTGGTCTCACCGCTATATCGGCAATCCTATTCTTTCCGGGATGTGCCGCTTATTTTTTCACACCCGGCTTTCGGATATCCACTGCGGGATGCGCGCGTTTGCCCGCCAGGCTTACGCGGAAATGAAATTAATGAGCTTAGGCATGGAATTTGCCACAGAGATGGTGGTAGCGGCGTTACAGAAGAACCTTAAGATACGCGAGGTGGCCATAGATTACTATGCTAGAGAAGGCGTCTCCAAGCTGCAGCCTTTTTCCGACGCCTGGCGCCATATCAGGTTTATGCTGCTTTATTGCCCGATCTGGCTGTATTTTATCCCCGGCGCCATAGGGTTTATTATCGGTATGGCCATCTTATTGCTTTTAGCAAAAGGCCCGTTTTTATTTTTAGGGCATTATTGGGATATGCATATGGTGGTTTTTGCCAGCGTGCTTTGTATCCTTTCTTATCAGGTCCTGAATTTAGGGATATACGCGCACGCCTATGCCATCGGCCAGGAGCTTTTAAAGAACGACCCCCTGACCCTGTTTTTCCGGAGGCATTTTACGCTGGAAAAAGGATTGGCTTTAGGCGCGCTTTTATTTTTTTCGGGCCTGGCTATTAATATGTTTATTTTTATGGAATGGTTTTTGCGGCATTTTGGCTCCTTGTACAGGCTAAGGGAGTCTATTTTGGCGATGACCCTCCTTGTCATCGGCCTGCAGACAATTTTTTCCTCTTTCTTTATCAGCCTTTTATTTTTAAAGCGCAGATGAAGGCTTATGTTAAGCAATATGGCTCAAAATAATAACGCGCCAGATAATTACCTTGTAGTGCAAAACGAGATAAGTTTCCTGCGCCGGCCGATGGAAAGGCTGTTAAAGAAGATTCAGCGTTATGATTTTATTACCCCGAATTTATTGACCGCTTTTTCTTTCTCTTTTTCCCTGGCTGCCTCCAGCGCCATTCTTTTGGCCGGCTATCGCTGGCTTATTGTTTCCGCGGTATTAATTATACTTTCTTACTTATTTGATTGCGCCGACGGCCGCCTGGCGCGCCTGAAAAATATGGAATCCGGCTTTGGTTTTTGGTTTGACCGGATTACCGACCAGATAAAGCTATCGCTGATTATCCTGGCCCTGGGGTTAAGGGCTTATTATATTGACGGGCAGGGGCAGCGAATCCTTATTATTATGTCGCTGGCGATAATCATACAGTTAATTAAGGAGCTTAGCTGGTCTATCTTTGAAATCTTCAGGCTAAAGACAGCGCAAGGCCTGGAGTACGCGCAGTTTGTGCTGGATAGAATCAAAATTAGATTTACCAGGGATTCATTAAGAAAGAGGATTCTTTTTGTC
>VGKK01000127.1 GCA_016867095.1 Candidatus Omnitrophota bacterium
CAAACACACCACAAATCTATCTTTTATTGTCTTAAATCTACCACTACATATGCCTTTTGTCAATTCCTTTTCTGCCTAATCAGCAAAATTTTCCTGTGGTTTAAAGCTTCGCATACAAGAGGCTCGGAATGCCGCACCGCATTAGAGAATGAGCACCAGCTTTTAGGCAAATTCAATTACTGGCCCTGTTTACCTTCCTCAATATTGATATAATCGCTAAAATCAATCTTCTCGCCTAATTCCTGCTTGACCACGCGGATGCGGTCAGGCACATAGGGGTGGGTTTTAAAATAGGTCTTGGGCCGCAGCGGTTTGTTGCGGTTTATCTCCTGCAATTTTTTTAAGAAGTCAATCATAGCGTGGGGGTTGTAGCCGGATAATTTGGCGTAGCGGCTGGCTAAGCGGTCAGCCAAAAGTTCATCCTCTCTGCTATAACCCAGAAGTATTTCCGTAAAAGCGGCGTCCGCGGCAGTGCCGACTTCGCCCGACTGGGGCACGGCAGCGACTAATACCCTTAATATGGAATAGCCCATCATCGCCTGGAGTTTTTTGATGCTGTGCCGGGCCACAATATGCGCCACTTCGTGGGCTAAAACGCAGGCCAGCTCGTCATCATTAGCTACTTTATCAACCAGCCCTTTATTTACATAGACAAAACCCCCGGGCAGAGAAAAGGCGTTCACCTCTTCATCATCTAATACCTTAAAAAAATAATCTATTTCTTTTCTATCGCAAACAGCGGCGATTTTCCGGCCGATATCCTCCACCCTCTTTTGCACCAGGGGGTCTTCTGCCGGCTTGTATTCCGCCTCTACTTCTTTAACAATAGAGCGGCCAATCTGTATTTCTTTATCCGTGCTGTAATAAAAACTCTCTTGTTGGCCGGTGGCGATATTATACTCGGTAGAGCACCCGCTTAAAACCAGGCCCGAGGCGATACTCAACAGGCAACAGGCAAACATCAATATCTTTATATCTAATTTTTTCAGCATAAGATAAAGGCTGCGTAGCGGCAGGCCGACGACATTATAAAAGCAACCCTCAATGCGCCGGATAAAAAAAGCGCCCTTTCCCTGGATATCAAAACTTCCGGCCTTATCTAAGGGCGAAACTTGCGCGAAATAATTATTTATTTCTTCGTCGCTTAATTTATCCATATAGATTTTGGTCTTTTCAGAGCAAGCCAGGGTTTTATTTTTATCCTTATCAATCACCGCGATGCCGGTATAAAGCCACTGGGTCCGGCGGGATAGTTTTTTCAGCATTACCCGCGCCTCCTTTAAATTTTTGGGCTTGCCGAATACCTTGGCGCCTGCCACCACAATAGTATCGGCGGCGATAATCACGCCGCCCCTAACTCTTTTGGCAACATCTTTTGCCTTAGCCAGGGCATTACTCTTTGCCAGTGCCGCGTAAGACAAATTCCCCCTTCTTCTTCGTTCCTTAATTCTACTGGATAAAACCTTAAATTTAAGCCCGAATAATTTGAAGAGCTCTTTTCTTGCCCGGGAATCTGTCGCCAAATATATTTTTCTCATTAATTCAAAGCTGCGCTTTCGCCGGCCAGGTAGCCGGTAGAAAACGCGGCCTGCAGGTTAAATCCGCCGGTATCGGCGTCTACATCAATCATCTCGCCCGCGAAATATAGCCCCTCTGCTAAACGCGACTGCATAGTGCGCGGGTCTATATCCTGCAAAGAAACTCCTCCGCGCGTAATCATCGCCTCTTCAATGGCGCAGGGCCTGGTAATATCCAGGCGCCAGGCCTTGCATAGAGAAACAAAACTTTCGCGTTCTGCCCTGTTCATCTGGCCGGCTTTTTTCGCAGGGTCAATCTTAGCCATTTCCAGAAAAACACCGACTAAGCGTTGAGGCAACAGGCTCTTTAATACGTTCTTGATTTCTTTCTTCGCGTTCGCCTTAAGCTCCCTTAAAATCCGGGCGTCCAGTTGCTCTCTGGATAAGGCGGGTTTCAAATCTATTTCCACATGCACCTTTTTATCCGCGCCTAATAAATCCACTACCCGGCCGCTTAAAGACAAAACCAGGGGCCCGGAAATGCCAAAACCGGTAAACAGCAATTCTCCTATCTCGGAGATTATCTGCTTTTGGCCGTCGCTGAATTTAAGCCGGATATTCTTCAGCGTCAGGCCCTCCAAGGCTTTTACAGATTTCTGCCGCGTTTCCAAAGGCACCAGGCCCGGCCTTAAAGGGATAATCCGGTGGCCTAATTTGCGGGCGAGGTTTATCCCTTCTCCGGTTGAACCGGTAAAGCTATAAGATACGCCGCCGCAAGCCAAGATAATTTTATCCGCGGCGATAAATCTGCCGTCGGAAAGTATTAACCCCTTTGCCCGGCCGCCTGCCAAAACAATATCTTTTACCGCGGTCTTAAACAAAATTTTCACCTGGTTTGTCAGCAGTTCTTTTTTTAATACCGCCACAACGCTGTTAGATTTGTCGGTTACGGGAAATACCCGCAGCTGCCTTTCCACCTTAAGCCGCAATCCCCTCTTTTCAAAAAAATTTATCAGCTCCTGATGAAAAAATTTTTTAAAGGCGTCCCTTAAGAATTGGGCGTGATGCGAAAACCTCGCCAGAAACGCGTCCAAAGCGCAAACATTGGTCAGATTACAGCGTCCCTTGCCGCTTAAAAGGAGTTTTTTGCCCAGGATAGGATTTTTTTCGATGAGAGTAACTTCTTGCTGCAGCTGGCCAGCCCTTATCGCCGCCATCATCCCCGCAGGGCCCGCGCCTACCACTATAATTTTTTTTCTCACGTCTAAAGGCCGAAGTCCTTAATCGTAAAAATAGATTCCAATGTTAATCCGGCCCTGGCTAAATTTTCCTTGGCGCCCTCTAGTCTATCCACGATAACTATTGTCGTCTTGGCGCTGACCCCGATTTTATCCAGGGCGTCCCTGGCCTCAATCAACGAAGCGCCCGTAGTAGCCACATCATCCACTAAAACTACCTCTTCCCCTTTTTTCAGCGCCGGCCCTTCAATCTGGCGCTGGGCGCCGTGGACCTTGGCGGCTTTACGCACAATAAATGTTTTAAGGGGAATTTTCTGGAGATGGCTTAACAC
>VGKK01000128.1 GCA_016867095.1 Candidatus Omnitrophota bacterium
TTCCCATTAAAATCTTTTTCGTAAGGCCTGCCTGATTATCTCAAGGGGTAAATTTTGCGCTATCTTGGTTTTTCCTATGCCTTTAATTAGGACGAGTTTATTTTTTGCGCCGATAAATTTTTTGTCGTGATAATGGGCTTCTATGATATCTTTCGCGCAGAGCTTGCGGATTTTGACGGGTAGTCCTGTTGAGCCGATAAGCTGCTTTATTCTTTTTGCCGCCTCATCGTCAATAAGCCGCAAGGCCTTACTGATATCGCAGGCAACCAGCATCCCCAGCGCCACGGCCTCGCCGTGGTTATACCCTTTATAATTTGCCGCTGCCTCTATGGCATGGCCGATAGTGTGGCCGAAGTTTAAGATGGTGCGCCTGCCGCGCTCTTCCCTTTCGTCCTCCTGGACTATGTTGGCCTTAATCCTGCTGCAACGGCCGACGATAAATTCTAAAACCGGCCCTTTGCGCGCCAGGATATCCGCGTAGTTTTTCTCTAAATAGGCGAATAATCGCGGGTCTTTGATTATCCCGTATTTTATCACTTCTGCCAGGCCGCTGCGCAGTTGCCTTGGGGGTAAAGTCTTTAAGGTATTTACATCGCTGAACACCAGCCTGGGCTGATAAAAAGCGCCCACCAGGTTTTTGCCTTTGACCAGGTCCACCGCGGTCTTTCCGCCGATACTGGAATCCACCTGCGCCAATAAAGTGGTGGGAACCTGGATGTAAGGAATTCCGCGCTTATAAATAGAGGCGATAAATCCCGCCAGGTCGCCGATTACCCCGCCGCCAAAAGCGATAATGAACAGCCTTTTTTTCTTATCATAACGGACAATATCTTCAATCACCGCGGACACCATTTTGATGGACTTGGCGCTTTCAGCATCAGGGACAAGTTTAAATTTTACGGTAAAACCGGCCTGGCGCAGCGCTCTTTCCAGGGCGCCCGCGTATTTATTCTTTATTAAGCTGTTCGTGATGATATAGGCATCAGAGCCTATGTCCAGCCCGGCTATATATTTGCCCAGCAAATTGATAATGCCGCCGCCGGCGACAATATTATAAGAGCGTTTATTCAGGTTAAGTTTTATGGTCCGCATCAGGCGCGTACTCCTAAAAGAGCCAGGATAGAGGTAACCAAGGGCCAGATGATATGGTTTAAAACTCCGGTCCACAAGAGCGCGATTAAAAGGATAAAACCAAAAGGTTCTATCATAGAATATCTATTAGCCAGCTCTTCCGGCAATAACCCTGTCAGTATCCGCGAGCCATCCAGCGGCGGAATAGGTATCAGGTTAAAGACGCCCAAGACCACGTTGATAACAATCAGATTTGCCAAGATAAAACTGAGAATCGCGGCTTGCGGGATGAGTTTTAACAAGGCGCTTAAAAGAGCGGCCAGGAGAAAGTTTGCTGCCGGGCCCGCGGCGCCCACCCAGATAATATCTCTTTTGGGGTTCTTGAGGTTCCAGTAATTTATCAGCACGGGCTTGGCCGCCCCAAAGATAAATTGGCCGTTAGTGCTGATAAACAGGAATAAGGGGATTAAAAATGTCCAGACCGGGTCAATGTGCGCCATCGGGTTCAGGGTCAGGCGGCCTGAATATTTGGCGGTGGTATCGCCTAATTTATAAGCTACCCAGCCGTGCGAGAACTCGTGCACGGTCATTGCCACCATCAGAAAGATAAAAGAAACCAGGAACGCCGCGATTATGCTCAATGTTTCGCCTTTCTTGCCGGCCGGGCCGGGTTTGCCAGGTTCACAAATTTTTTATGCACCCAGCCGAAACTGTTGCCGGTGGGCTCTATTTTATACCAGCCGTTATTGTCCTTTAAGATGGCGACCCTTTCGTTTTTATTAACCCTGCCCAATATGGGCGATGCTTCGTCAGGCCGTAGGCGGATATTCACGTTGTCTTTCAGCACCCTGGCGGTTTTCTCGTCAATACTGATGGCAAAGTCTCTTTTGATAAACGCCGGCGCGCTGGCCGGTAATTTTATTTTATACCAGTCATAGGTTTCCCTGACCACCTCTACGTCGTCGCCGGCATTCATTTTGCAGATGGTTGTGGCGCTGACTGTGGAGTCAGAGCGGATGTTTATATTATTAGCGTTGATTTTTCCCGAAAGGGCCGAAGGGGAATTTTGCGCCGGGCTGCCAGTTGCGCCCAGGATAACCAGTAATAATGCGGCGGTTAGCTTACGCATGCAAGATTATTTCTTTTCCTGGCCCTTGGCAGCGGCGGTTTTGCCGGGAGCGGCCTTGGCGGCAGGGCCCTTGGCAGCGGGTTGCTCTTTGGTTTCTCCGGTTGCGGGAATAGCGCCTTCAGCAGTAGCCGTAGTTTCTGCCTTTTCCGCCTTTTCCTTCTTAATCTTGATTCTTACGGTTTTGATTTTAGGCAGGCGGTAGACATCATCTCCCTCTTTCCAGGTGCCTTTTTCCAGCATAGTTCTCAGGCGCTCCGTGCGTTTGAGCACGGATCTAGCTTTTTTATCTTTATCGGATATGTTTAACGACGGGTGTATGGACATATTTCTTATAACCTCCTTATAAAGCAGTCTTGATAGCGTTTTTTCAGTTCTGTTAACAAGGGCCGCGCCCTTTCTTTATCGTTAAAGCTGCCTACGCAAACCACGGTATATTTACCTTTAGGTAGAATCACCGCTGCCAGGCCTTTTCTTTTTAAGCCCTCCGCTTCTTTTTGCGCCGCTGCCTTGCTTTGATAACTGGCCAGCTGGATAGTATAAGCGTTTTGCGATGATTCTGCCGGAGCAACAGGTTGAGTTGCCTCTTGGTTTTCTATCTTAGGCTGAACCTGTATTTTGGGAACCGCGTTTATTTGCGTCCTGACTAACCTTTTCCCTTTCTCTATCCCCAAGGAAAAGGCGATTACTCCGGTAATCACCAGGCCAATAATAATCAGGATAATCTTTTCATATCCCCAGATATGCGCCAGGAAAGACGGGTCCGGCCGGACGGCCTTTGCCTGGCCGTATTCGTTCTCTCCTTGCGAAAATAACTCTAACTGGGAATCCTGCTCTTTTTCCATTAAATGAGCACATAACTTACGGAGC
>VGKK01000129.1 GCA_016867095.1 Candidatus Omnitrophota bacterium
TCCCGATGGTGTCGCTTCTTCGAAGCTTCCCATCGGGATCCCGACCCCGAAACGAAGTGAGGGCGTCGGGACGTAATATCAAGCTGGAAATAGAGTATGACGGCACGGCTTACTGTGGTTGGCAGGCTCAGGTAAGTCACAAGTCACCCTTCGACTGCGCTCAGGGCAGGCAAGTCACAAGTCACAAGCATAAAAGCATACAGGAAACAATAGAGAAGGCCCTCCATAAAATTCTCCAGGAGAAAATACGGCTGATTGCTTCAGGTAGGACTGATGCCGGCGTGCATGCCCTGGCGCAGGTGGCAAATTTCAAGACCCATTCTCAGATCGGTTTGGCAAAGCTCCAGAAAGCCTTGAATGGAAATTTACCGTCGGACCTGGCGATTAACAAGGCAGAGGAAGCGGATACAGGTTTTCATAGCCGCTTTCAAGCCAAAGCCAAACTCTACCGCTATACTATCTTAAACCGCGGATGGCATTCAGCGCTCTTAAGAAACAGCGTTTATTTTTATCCTTATCCTTTGGATATCAGGGTAATGCAAAAAGAGGCGCGCTGTTTATTAGGCAGGCACGATTTCAGGGCGTTTTGTGCTGCCGGTTCAGGAGCAAAATCTACGTTCAGACAGGTAAAAAATATATCTATTCATAAAAGATACTATCCGCTATCCGCTATCCGCTATCCGCTTGTAACTATAGATATAGAGGCAGACGGCTTTCTCTATAATATGGCCAGGAATATTGTCGGCACGCTCCTTGAGATAGGCAGGGGTAAGTTACCCGGGGGCAGTTTAAAGAAGATATTGCTCGCTAAAAACAGGAGGCTCGCTGGCGCGACTGCGCCGGCAAGCGGGCTTTGCCTGCTAAAGGTCAAATATAAGTGAGGCCATAACTATGCATACCTGCCCGCAGGGAGCACGATAGTAGCAGCATAAGTTATTTGGCCGAACTTACCCAGCACTAATTTTTAAAAAGCCTTATCTCTATGTTGTATAAAATTAGTGCTGGGTTAATTCCGACAACAACTTATGTTCGCTTACCTTCCATAAGTTGTGTCATTAAATTTTATTTGACTTGGCAGGAAAATATGTTATACTTTGTATCCTTATGAATAAGACCTATGTAGCTAAAAAAGAGGACATCAACAGGCAGTGGTATCTGGTAGACGCCAAAGATAAGACTTTGGGCAGGCTGGCGGCGCGCGTGGCAGTCATCCTGAGGGGAAAGCACAAGGCCATATTTACCCCGCACCTGGATACCGGAGACGGAGTCATAGTCATTAATGCCGCCAAAATCAAGGTTACGGGCAGAAAGCTTAAAGAAAAGCTCTATCGGCGTTTCTCAGGCTATCCCGGCGGCTTAAGGGAGGTGCCCCTGGCGGAGATGCTGAAGAAGAACTCTGCCGGAGTTTTTAGATTAGCGGTACAGCGTATGCTGCCAGGCGGGCCATTAGGCAGAGATATAATCACTAAGCTGAAGGTATACGCGGATGACCAGCATAAACAAAAGGCCCAAAACCCGAAAATTTTAGAATTATAAGATGAGCGATACTAACACATATATAACTGTAGGCAGGCGTAAAGAAGCGATTGCCAGGGTCCGGTTATCTGCCGGCGGCAAAGGCGTTATTACGGTTAATGACCAGTCTTACGAAAAATATTTTACCCGGGAGACGGACAGGATTATTATTAAACAGCCCTTTCAGATTAGCAATAATCTTACTAAATACGATATCATCGCCAATATCCGAGGAGGCGGTTTGGCTGGGCAGGCCGGAGCTTTACGGCATGGTATTAGCCGCGCGTTACTCCTGGCCGAGCCTGAGCTTAAGGATTCTTTGCGTAAGCAGGGGTTCCTGACCCGCGACCCCCGCGCCAAGGAGCGCAAGAAATACGGGCAAAAAGGGGCGCGCAAACGTTTCCAGTGGACAAAGAGGTAATTATGTAAGTTGCAAGTCACAAGTTGTAAGTCACAAGTTGTAAAATTGAGCATCCCGCTGGAAGAGCGGGATTTTTTTATCGCAAAAGCGCTAAAATCCGCAAAGGCGCAAAGAGAGATTTTTGCGGTTTAGCGGTGTGAAGGTGGATTAAAATTAATTTTGCGTTTTTGCGCTTTCCGACGAGAAAAATGCTTGCCCCATTACAAATTTTATGATAAAGTAAGTATTTGTAACGGGGCTTGACGCTGTAGGCTTTTTAGCTTAAGATATTTCATATTATACCAGTGCGGCGATTTTTAAGTTAAGGAGAGTTTAAATGTTAAACGTGGGTATTGTAGGCGCAACCGGTTATGCCGGAGAGGAATTGATAGATATCCTTTTAAGGCATCCCGGGGCCAGGATTACGGATATTTCCGCGAAAATCGCCGCGCCGCAGAAGATAGCGCGGATTTTTCCCAAGTTCGCAGGCAGGTTAGACCTTGTCTGTAAAGAGCCGAGGATAAAGGAAATTACCGCCAAATGCGATTTGGTGTTTCTGGCCTTGCCGCACACGGTTTCAATGGATATGGCCCCGGCCTTATTGGCGGCAGGTAAGTCGGTAATTGATTTGAGCGCGGATTACCGGTTAAAGGACGTAAAAGTTTATGAAAAGTTTTACCAGCACAAGCAGAAAGATAAGGTTAACCTGGCTAAAGCGGTCTATGGCCTGCCCGAACTTTACCGGGCTAAAATTAAGAATGCCAGGCTCATCGCCAATCCCGGCTGTTACCCGACGGCCAGCATATTAGCCCTGGCGCCGCTGGCAGCCGTTGGCGCGGCGGATTTAGGTTCTATAATTATTAATGCCTCCTCCGGCGTAACCGGGGCCGGAAGAAAGGCGGCCCAGGATTTTTTCTTCTCGGAGCTCAATGAAAACTTTAAGGCCTATAAGATAAACAACCATCAGCACGCCCCGGAAATTAATCAGGAGCTGTCAAAATTATCCGGCAAAAAGCTCGCGGTTACTTTTGTGCCGCACCTGTTGCCGGTTAACCGGGGGATTTTGACGACCATATACGTTAGAAAAAGTCACCACGTCACCAAGTCACAAGGTCACCCGTTGATTAGTTTATATAAGAATTTCTA
>VGKK01000130.1 GCA_016867095.1 Candidatus Omnitrophota bacterium
GCACAACAACTTACTCGCACTTGCCGCAGAAAGCGGCATACCGAGCTTTCTGATAAGCTCGGGTAAAGTGTTCGTAAGTTGTGTGCTCATTAAGTGAAAGAAAGAAGATTAAATGAAATTAAAGGCGTAGTTTTAGTCGCGGCGGCGCTAATTATCTTTGCCAGCCTGATTTCATTTGATTATTTAGATTTATCTTTTTATACCTCCCACCCGAATATCCCCGCTAAGAATTTTATCCGCACCTTTGGCGCGTACCTGGGATGGTTCCTGATCTTTCTGTTCGGCCGGGCCACCAGTTTTATCATCCCTTTATTTATTTTCTGGCTGGGGATACGCATCTTTCGGCAGCGCCTGCCTTATTTGCGCCTGCCGCAAGTAATTGGTTTTGTACTTTTACTTTTTTCACTGAGTTCATTAATCGGGATATCTATCAGCAATGAAACCACCAGGTTCCTGCATTCGGGCTTAGTGGGTTCTTTGCTTTCTTCTTTTTTCCTGCCCCGTATCGGCCTTTTGGGAGGATACATTGCCTTTATTACCTTAGGGCTTTTGTCCTTTGTCTTGGCCACAGAAATGCTCATCTCTACCTTTTTCTTAAATCTCGGGGAGAGGCTAAAGGCTTTCTTAAAATCCATTTTTGATTTTAAAAAGAAGGCTAGGCCCCTGGTGCTTAAGCCGGTTTCTAATGGAAGGAGAGAGCCTGCGCCGTCTTTGGCTGAGGCGCAGAAACCTAAAATTACCGAAATCCCGTCTAAGGCGCCCAGCTTGACTTCCGCGCCCAAGATTAAGATAAAAGAGGCCCTGCCTGCGCCGGCATTAGAATCAAGGGCCAGGCTCCCGGAATTAAAAATAGGCGATTATCATTTGCCGGGCCTGGATTTATTGGATTCGCCGCCCCCGCTTGAAGCCAGGCAGATTAAGGAAGACCTGGCTGCCAACGCGCGGATTTTAGAAGAGACATTAGAGGACTTTAGTATCTCTGCCAAGGTCACGGATGTGGAGCGCGGGCCGGTGATTACGCGCTATGAATTAGAGCCTGCCCCGGGCGTAAAAGTAAACCGCATTGTCGCCTTAAGCGATGATATCGCGCTTTCTATGAAGGCCCAGTCAGTGCGGATTATCGCCCCAATACCCGGCAAGGGCAGGGTGGGCGTGGAAGTACCGAACATGCAGAGCAGTCTGGTTTATTTTAAGGAAACCATAGCCTCCAATGACTTTCAGAAATCAGGCTCAAAATTAAGCCTGGCCCTGGGTAAGGACATTACCGGCCAGCCGGTAATTACGGATTTAGGGGATATGCCGCATCTTTTAATTGCCGGCACTACCGGCTCCGGAAAGACGGTTTGCGTCAACTGCCTGATTCTTTCCATGCTCTTTCGCTCTACGCCAAATGAATTGAAATTTTTAATGATTGACCCTAAGATGGTGGAGCTGGCGCCTTTTAACGGCCTGCCCCATCTTTTATGCCCCGTAGTTACCGACGCTAAAAAAGCCGCGGTGGGCCTGGGCTGGGTGGTGAATGAAATGGAGGAGCGTTACCGGCTCCTGGCTAAGGTAGGCGCGCGCAATATTGACGCCTATAATGAAAAACAGGAGAAGATTCCTTATATTGTGGTAATTGTGGATGAATTGGCGGATTTGATGATGGTGGCGCGCGACCAGATTGAGAGCGCGATTACCCGCCTGGCGCAGCTTTCCCGCGCCGTGGGCATACATTTGATTTTAGCCACGCAAAGGCCTTCGGTGGACGTTATTACCGGCGTGATCAAGGCGAATTTTCCGGCGCGCATCTCTTTTAAAGTGGCCTCTAAAGTGGATTCGCGCACAGTCTTGGATATGAACGGAGCGGACAAGCTTTTAGGCCGGGGCGATATGCTTTTCTTGCGGCCGGGAGAATCAAAGTTAATCCGCGCCCAGGGCTCGCTGGTAAATGATAAGGAGATTGAGCGGGTAGTGGCCTTTATCAAATCCCAGGCAGAGCCGGTTTATGACGAGGAGATTTTAAAAGAACAGCAGAAATCCGGCCTGGTCAATGGAGAAAAAGACGACTTATACGACCAGGCAGTGAGGGTGATTATGGAGAGCAACCAGGCGTCGGTATCTATTTTGCAAAGGCGCCTGCGTTTAGGTTATACGCGTTCCGCCCGGATTATTGATATGATGGAGCAGGAAGGCCTCATCGGCCCGTTTGAAGGCAGCAAGCCCCGCAGGATACTGGCGGACAGGGGGGCCTGGCTTGAAGAAACGCTGACAGAAAAGGAAAAGCAATAGATGGAATCGTCCGGAGCAAGGTTAAAAAAAATACGCCTGGAAAAAGGCTTAAGCCTAGAAGAGGCGCATAAAAAGACCAAGATTCACCTGAATATCCTCAAGGCCATAGAAGAGGATAATTTTATCGGGCTTAATCCTATATATATAAAAGGGTTCTTAAAAATTTATTGCCGGTTCCTGGGCGTGGATGCCAAAGACTATATCGCCGGTTACCAGGAGCCGCAGGGCACGGCAAAGATAATGAAAGAGTTTTCCTCCGCCCCGAAACAAGGCCCGCCGTTTTTTCAGGCTGTTTTGGAAAAATTAAGTTTTTTGCGGCGCATAAATATAAAGGCTATTCTGGTTATTATAGTCGTTTTATTTTTGTTCCTCGGCCTGTTTAAATTAGGCAGGATTATTGCTTCAAAGAGAATAAGAAGAGTAAGGGTGCCGGCAGTTAAAATAGAAAAGGCTAAAACTGTTGCCGTTAAGGAGCAGCACGCTGAACCGGCTCAGCCTAAGGTTAAAACCGCGGCGTTAGCTCAGATAGTGTTAAGCCTGCGCGCCAAAGAAGATTGCTGGGTGCACCTGGCAGTTGACGGCAAGGTAGTCTTTCACAGCATCCTAAGAAGGGGCAAGTTTGAGACCTGGCAGGCCAAGGATAAGATGGAGCTTTCCCTGGGCAATGCCGGAGTGATAGAGCTGGAATTAAACGGTAAGATTATCCCGCCCTTAGGCCGCAGGGGCCAGGTGCTCAAGAATATAGTGATTAATAAAAAGGTAGGTTTGGTGGTAGTTAG
>VGKK01000131.1 GCA_016867095.1 Candidatus Omnitrophota bacterium
ATTTTCTCAATCGCTTTCTTGGTCATACGGGTCATAATGCGCATACTCACTGCAACATACGAAACATCGGTAAGCTGCACGCAGGCTTTTGAATATGGAGAGTCTGGATGCCCCATCATATAAGGAAGCACATACATTGTTCTTCCTTTCATGCAACCGTCGGAAAGTTTACGCATTTTCTCTTTAGCTTCTTCGGGATGTATCCAGTTGTTATTCGGCCCCGCAGTTTCCTTATCAGGATGACAAACATAAGTAAGGTGTTCTGTGCGCGCAACGTCTGTAGGATGGCTTTTATGAAAATAGGCATTCGGCCATTCTTTTTGGTTCAATTCCTGAAAAATAGGTGTATCTCCGATTTTTTCTTCCTTCATTCCTATTTCAATAAGACGGCGCGCCTCCTCTTCAGATCCGTCGCACCAATAAATTTTTTCCGGTTTACACAACTTTGCCTGTTCTTCAACCCATTTTTCAAGCGGTGTTGCCATGTTTATTCCTCCTTGCCCACAAGGGCACACCCGCGCAATTCCTTATAAGCGCGGGGTGTTAATGATTGATACAAAATAAAAAAGCCAACATTTATTTCCGGCTCTCTTACGAAAAGAGAACTAAGAAACTCTCGTTGGCTTACTCTGCAACAGCCTTTTGTTATCTAAGGCTCTTGCTTACAGTCTTCCGATAAACCCTAATTGTGCCTCTATTGTAACGTAAAATACCAGTTAGTCAATCTTTTTCAGCAGAACTGTTCTTCTAAATTTTTATCCAGCGTAAAAACAATAACGCGTTCGCCGGTTTTTGTGCTGATATCCGTATGCAGACTCAGCACCTGACAAGCTGTAATCTCCGAAATCATTTTCTCAAGCAACACGCGCGCGCCTTCCAATAACTGCATGCGGGTCCTCTTAATTAAATCCGCCCCCTCGGGGCTTTTTGCGAGTTGCTCCTCAGCAGACGTAAGCACACCTTTTAGCCTGCAAAAAACCATATCTTTAATAATATAGGTTTTAGTTTCAGCAGGCCCCCTGCCCATGTATTCTCTTTCAAATTTTATTATGGCCTCGCTGATTTGCGACTCGGCTTGGCCTTTGGTTTTATTTTCCATTTTCCTTAATAGCTTTTCCGTTGTGTTAATTATATCACAAGCGGATAACTGCGTATACTAAATATAGATATCATATCCCCCTTACCACTCTTTTGCCTACTTCAATCTAATTAACGCGTTAGCTATCTTCTCCATAGTCCCCCCATAGCCCTTCGACGCGTTCGCCTTCGGCTCATGTGCTCAGGGCAAGCGCAACCATTGGTAATAACTTCCGTTGTTTCCTATTATAGTACATTGCATATAAATTCCAATTACAGCCACATTTTCTATAACTATCTCATTCCAAATAAGTTAACCCCTTTAAAATGCCCAAAATCATATCGCGGCGTAATAAATAGACAGAATAAATAGACAGTTTACGCAACCCACGGCATCTTAAGGCATTACAAAAGAAATCCAGTCACCGTCCCTGGATGTATTTCTCTTATAATCCTCTATATGGCAGGTCGTTAGGTAAACTGTCTACTACTCTAGTCTACTTTTTTCCTCGCGGATTTTTGGTAGAGATAAAGACGCGTAGATGAGGATTTTTCCGTTTTGTTAGATATTCTTAATCTTAGGGGCTAACGTCCTTGGTTCTTACGCTTTGTATAGCAATCCTTGCAGTATATCGGACGGCCATCTCTGGGCTTAAACGGGACTTCGCACTCTTTTTTGCAATCCGAACAGACCGCTTTATGCATTTCCCTAGGGCCCCTATCATATCCATTACGAAAATCCATGCCCCCTCCTTGTCTGCATAGGCAACACCCGCGCAATTCAACATAAGCGCGGGGCGTTACTAGTGCCGGTTGAATTTATTCCGCGGCCGTTGATTATGCTTTTTCAATGGCCGTTGCTTAACTGCATATCCCTCAAGAAAACTTTCCGAATTTATCTCCGGATGCACTGCCACCGGCAGGCTTACCCTGATTAGCTTTTCAATATCCTTTACATCACGCCTTTGGTCCGGAGTAGCGAAAGAAATGGCGTGCCCGCGGCTGCCGGCCCTCGCCGTGCGTCCGATACGATGCACATAATTCTGGGCGTCTTCGGGAAGGTCATAGTTAATCACTAACTCTATGCCGCTTACATCAATACCGCGCGCCGCTATATCAGTAGCAACCAGCACCTTATATTTGCCTGATTTAAACCCATCCAGCGCATCGCGGCGCTGTGCCAACGAACGGTTAGAATGTATCTCGGCGGCAGTATATCCCATGTCACGAATTGAAACGGTGATTTTACGGGCGTTATGTTTAGTGCGGGAAAACAAAAGAACCGAACCGTGATATTGAGCGAGTAATTTGCTTAACAGCCGGCGCTTGTCTTCTCTTTTCACAATAAATAATTCCTGAGTCACATGCTCAACAGTAGTCCCCGAAGGAGCTATTTCAACTGAAACCGGAAGTTTCATAAAAGAAGCGGCGATCCGCATAATCTCTTCCGGCATGGTCGCCGAAAATAGCATGGTTTGCCTGTTTCTAGGCAGCACACGCAAGATCTTATTTATCTGAGGGCCAAAACCCATATCCAGCATGCGGTCAGCCTCATCAAGCACAAGTATGGTCACCTCTCCCGGTAAAAAATTCCATTGGCCGATATGATCGATAAGCCTTCCTGGAGTAGCAATAACCACGCTGGGATTTTTACGTAAAGCCTGGGTCTGTCCGGGCATAGGAGCCCCGCCGATTAAACAAGCGGTTTTCATACCGAAAGAGCGCGTGAAAGATTGAAAAGCTTCATCAATCTGGATAGCCAATTCGCGGGTAGGGGCCAGCACCAGCCCCACTCCTTTATTTTGGGCTAAACGCTGGCATATCGGGATAGCGAAAGCGTGCGTCTTTCCGGTACCGGTTTGGGCGATGCCGATGACATCCTTGCCTTCAATGGCCAAAGGA
>VGKK01000132.1 GCA_016867095.1 Candidatus Omnitrophota bacterium
TTTTGGTTCTTAATGGGACTTGAAGCCGACCCGAGCGGCACTGCTTCGAGCGAGGGCGGCCGGTTCCGAAGGAGCCGAACGAATGTGAGGCGGGTGAGGAAAAGTCCCACCTCTTTGCATAATAGGCGGATTGGCGGTTAATGCCTATGTTGAACCGGTGGTAAGCCTTGATTTAGATGCTGTTGTTATTATAGGGAGACAGGAAGACTTAATAAGGGAATTAAAAAAGAAATATACTATAAGAAGATACCCTAACAGCATCAATGTAAAAAGCAGGGCTTCCAGCTTAAGGATTCAAATTCAGACTGATCCGCGTTATCAAAGTTTTATTGGCCGAGCCGCACATAAAGAGGTATTAGGTTATAGGCTTCCTGTGGCGGCGATAGAGGATATTTTGCAGGGAAAAATTTGGGCGGCTCAGGACAAAGCGAGGCGGCGAAGTAAGCGTCAAAAAGACTTGGCAGATATTTTGCGTTTAATAGAGAAAAAAAGAGGCCTTATTTCTTTGGTCCCGTTTTCGTTAAAAGAAAAATTAGTGCCTTAGGCGATGGAGAAGCAGGTTCACGTTTATTATATCGGCAGGGTGCAGGGCGTGGGTTTTCGTTTTTCCGCCGAGGATATCGCGCGCGATTTAGGGGTTTCTGGCTGGGTGAAGAACTTAAGCGACGGCCGGGTGGAGTTGCTGGCGGAGGCAGAGGAACGCCTGCTCAAGGATTTTTTAGCCAGGATTAACCAGCTTTTTGCTTCCTATATCCAGGATACGGATATAAAGTGGCAGGAGCGCACACAAGGCCTGAAAGACTTCAGGATAGAATTTTAATGAAGACACAACTTACGGAATGGGCACCCGGCTGTATCGGAACAGCCGGTGTGCCGCTTGTGCGGCAAATGGACGTAAGTTGTGTGTCTGAATTATGCGTTACGGAATTTTCGCGGATGTCCATTCCAATTTAGAAGCGCTGGACGCGGTTATAGAGGCCTATAAGAATGAGGCGATAGACCGGTATCTCTGCGTAGGTGACTTGGTCGGATACGCGGTAAATCCCAGGGAATGCATTAAAAAGGTAAAAGCGCTGGCAGCGGCCACCGTGGCAGGCAACCATGACTGGGCAAGCGTCGGTTTATTTTCTTTTGAAAATTTTAATCCGCTGGCCAAGGAGGCGTTATTTTGGACAAAGACCCGGCTGGATGAAGAAGAAAGGTCTCATTTAGAGTCGTTAAAACTGGTTTATAAGAACCAGGACCTGACGCTGGTGCACGGCACATTAGATAACCCCGCAGGCTTTGGTTATATGAGTAATGGTTATATCGCGGAGGAAACATTCAGGATACTGGAGACCAATATTTGTTTTATCGGCCATACCCATTGTCCCGGCGTATTTATAAAAAATCCCGCAGAAGGCATAGTTTCCCGGCAGGAGGAAAGCCTGGATATAGAGCCGGGCAATAGTTACATTATCAATGTGGGCAGCGTGGGCCAGCCGCGCGACGGCGATCCCCGCGCCGCCTATTGTATCTATGATACTGCCAGGAAGCGAATCCAGATTAAAAGAGTAGATTATGACGCCCAGGCGACGAGAAAGAAAATTGTAGATTTAGGCCTGCCTGAGTTTTTGGGGGACCGGTTTATTTTAGGAAGGTAATGATGAGCCAGCAGATAAGGGAAAAAATAGAGAATCTGAGGCAAAAGATTAGGCGCTACGATTATCTCTATTATGTCCTTTCCCAGCCGGAAATATCAGACCGGGAATACGACGAGCTGATGAAGAAGCTTAAGGCGCTGGAGGATGAATACCCCCGCTATAAGAGCGAAGATTCGCCTACGGTACGGGTAAGCGGCGGCATCCTGGAAGGTTTCAAAACCGTAAAACACCGGCAAAAAATGTTTTCCCTGGATAATACCTATTCCTTTGAGGAATTAAGGGATTGGCAGGAGCGGGTGCAAAAAGGATTGGGCAGCCAAAAGGCGGAATATGTAGTGGAGCTCAAGATTGACGGCGTAAGCGCCAATATTACTTATAAAAAACAAAGGTTAGCCATTGGCGCCACCCGCGGCGACGGCCAAACCGGAGAAGATGTAACCGCAAATATCAAGACTATCCGCGCCATACCTTTGGTTTTATTAGGAAAAAATATCCCTGACTTTATTGAAATCCGCGGAGAGGTCTATATGCAGAGTAATGATTTTGCGCTGCTCAATAAAGAAAGAGAGAAGGCCGGCGAGGTATTATTTGCCAATCCGCGCAATGCCGCGGCCGGTTCTTTAAAGCTTTTGGATACCAGCATTGTGGCAAAGAGGCGGCTTAATTTCTTCGCTCATTCTTTAGGAGAATGCCAGAATTTTAATATCGCCAGTCAATGGGATTTTTTGGAAGAATTAAAAAAATGGGGCGCGCGCACTAATCCCCATGCCCGGCTTTGTAAAGGCCTGGAAGAAGTGATTGCCTATTGTAAGGTTTGGCAGGAGAAGAGGGAAAAGCTGGATTATGACATTGACGGTATGGCGATTAAGGTAAACAGCCTGGCCCAGCAGAAAAAGCTGGGTTTTACTTTAAAGAGCCCGCGCTGGGCTGTCGCTTATAAATTTCCCGCGCGGCAGGCAACCACGGTATTGAATGATATTGTCGTGCAGGTGGGCAGGACCGGGGTAATCACGCCTGTCGCCGAATTAAAACCGGTAGAGTGCGGGGGCGTTGTGATTAGCCGGGCGACCCTGCATAATTTTGACGAGATAAAGCGCCTGGGGGTAAGGATCGGCGACCGGGTGGTTTTAGAGCGCGCCGGCGAAGTAATCCCCAAGATAGTCAAGGCGGTAGAATCGGTGCGCACCGGCAAAGAAAGGGAATTTAAGATTCCCAGGGTTTGTCCGGCCTGCGGCAGCGAGGTTTCCAAAGAAAAGGAAGAAGAGGTGGCTTACCGCTGTATAAATCCGTCTTGCCCGGCGCAGAT
>VGKK01000133.1 GCA_016867095.1 Candidatus Omnitrophota bacterium
GGCTAACGGGATTCGCACCCGTGATCTTCTCCGTGACAGGGAGACGCCCTAAACTAGACTAGGCCATAGCCCCATTAACTCTAAATGCTTCTTGAAATTTATTATATTTTCTTTCTAAATATTGCTCTTTTGAAACGCCTCTATACATATACCTGAATAATTTAATACTGTCAAGCTTAGAATACGAGAGATGTCCGCTTTTCTTATGGAGGTAACCTTTACCGATATTAATATTTCTTACCAGAGTTTTGGATAATCTACTGAGAAAATTTAGATTTGCAGAAGCAAAAGATGTTAAAAGATACAGCGTCTTTTTATTATGCCTATCTTTTCTTTTAAAATATCCGTGGGTAATACTTCCATCGCCATCAAAATAACCTCTAATAAAGTGTCTCATATATTTTTTAGGTATGGGTGGCAATTTAAATCTAAATGCTTTCTTAGGCATAAAACCTCTATTAATTAAATCCTGATACATCTCTTTAGAGCCAATTTGGAGAGTAAAGACATCGTTCCAATTCTTATTGTATCTTTTTTTTATGCCGAACTTATGATTAGAACCCAACATTCCTCTGATTTTCTGCAAAATTTCGTAATCACAAGAGGTAAATGAAACGTATTTCGAACCCCGCGGATTGATAAACATACATCCGTCAGCAGCAAAATATCCCAAAACATAAGCCATTTCAGCTGACCATTTTTTAAAGAAATCTACATTGATTCCTTGCCGGGTCCGTTGTATCCTTCTATCTGGCCCTTCATACTTTGGTTTCTTTTTTAATTGTCCTGTTTTATATAGCCAGCTGGTAAGGTTTTTATCGGTAAAACGGCGACAGCTTTGCGTCGGTATTCTGAAATGGGTGAACCATTTTGTTATTGTCGTTCTTGGCACGTTTAAATTCAGAGCAATATCCCTGTGTTTCATATCTTCCAGCCAATGCATTTGATAGAGCAACTCATTAACTGGAGAATTAAATCTCCTCTCTATTCTTTTAAACCTGCTTGTGCGTTCAAGAATATGCATATTTCTATTATTATATTTTTGGTGGGCGGTAGAGGACTTGAACCCCTGACTTCGTGAATGTAAATCACGCGTTCTAACCAGCTGAACTAACCGCCCGAAGATGCAATATTATAGCATAAATCATCCGGCCAAGTGGCCTAAAAAGACTATTGTAAAGACCATCACTAAAAGCGCTACGGTTTCGGTCATACCTAAAACCACCAGGTAATTTCCAAAGCCCTTGCCGGTCTCGCCCATCGCATCGCAGGCCACCGCCGCGCACTTACCCTGCCAATACGCGGAAAGGCCGATGGCGGCTCCGGCAAAAGCGCCCACGCCCCACAGGTATTGGCCGGAAAGAGTCAGGGAAAGCATGCGGTTCATCACAATAAAGCCGTAAATAGTCTGGGTCAGGGGCGCCGCGGTCAAGGCGACCAGCAAAAAAGAAGCGGCTTTATTTTGCGCGAAATTCTTTTTCCATGCCCCGATAGCGCTCATTCCGGCAATGCCGGCGCCAGAGCCGGAACCCAAAGCCGAAAGCGCCAGCACCAAAATCGCCCCTAAATCTTTGAACTGGATTAAAAGCCCCTGTTCCATAAAAACTCCTTTCTTATTCCTTCAGCGGCTTATAAGCTACGCCGCTCCAGGATAATCCGGCATGGCTGGAAAACTCCAGCACATTGAGCCGGATGCCGTGCACCAAAACCGACATCGGCCCTAAAATAATGTTTATACCGTGCCCCAAAAATGTAATGAATACAAATGCTAAAATATTACTGCTCTTAAATCCCGCGGCCAGCATATTTACAGCGTCGGAGATGGCCACCCCGGCCAGGCCCACGGCGAAAAGACGGATATAGGAAACTACGTCGGTAAAATTATTCATCAGGCTTAACGCGACTGTCCCTAACCCGTGGCCGAGCATCTTCAAGATATTTTTCTGAGGGCTGGTGCATAATATGACCAAACCAAGCCCGATAATTATCAGCCATTTGCCGAAGAGAGGAAACGGCTCATCTAAAATAAGCGTCCGGGCTAAAAAGAACGCCGCCCAAAGCACGGAAATCCAGCCCAGGTCGGCAAAGGCGGACAGAGATGGAAGCTTGCGCAATACCTGCCAGCCATGCCCTATGGTCAAATGTAAGGCGCCGAGAAAAAAACAGAAGGCCTGCAGGAATTTGGTATCATTTAAGACCGGGATTAACGGTTTAAAACCCGCCTTAAGATACCATTCCTGGCCAAAGACCGTGCCGGTTAAGAGCCCCCAGAATATCGCGCAGGCGCTAAAAAGATATATTAGAGGAAACAGCCGTTTATCTTTAATTTTAGCGGCGAATTTACGCTGTAATAAAAAAGTAATAAGCATATATGCTGCGCCGTATCCGGCATCGCCGATAATCATCCCGAAAAATAGACTCAAGGCGGACAGAAATACCGGGCTAATATCCAATTCATGATAGCCCGGCACAATTTCCAGTAATTTAAATACCGGCTCAATCACGGAAATCCAGCGCGGAGAGCGGATTAAAGTCGGCACCGCATCCTCATCCTGCGGCTGGCTAATCAATATCCCCCATTTTTCTTTTTTCGCCTCGGCTAAAAGTAAATTTTGCGCGTCAATGGGGGTAAAACCGGTTAGATACCGGATGCCTTCTTGCCCGCCCATGCCGCCAATGGCCTGGCGCAGCTCCAGTTCCTTTTCCAATAATCTCTTGCGCGCTAAAAACCTCTCTAAATAACCGGCGTGTTTTTGCAGGTCTTTCTTTACCGCCTCCTGCGCCAGGTTGTCCTCGGATAAGCGCTCCCGCATCCTGGCCAGACTCATTTTAGGCAGGCCTAATTCTTTAAAGGGAATCTCTAAATT
>VGKK01000134.1 GCA_016867095.1 Candidatus Omnitrophota bacterium
GCAATATATTGAAAGATATCGGGTATACGCACCCTAAATACGGTTTTGACTATCATACCTGCGCGGTGATAAATACCATCCATAGCCAGTCGCCGGATATTGCCCAGGGCGTAGATAAGGGCGGCGCGGGCGACCAGGGTTTTATGGTGGGGTATGCCTGCCGCGAGACAGAGGAGCTGATGCCCCTGGCAATAATGCTGGCGCATAAGTTAGTCAGGCGCACTGCCGAGGTAAGGAGAGGCGGAATCCTGAAATATCTGGGGCCCGACTGCAAATCCCAGGTAACCATAGAATATCACGACGGCCACCCCAAAAGGATAGATTCCTGTGTTTTGGCCTGTCAGCATACTGAAGAAATCCTGGATTCTACCAAAGAAAAAATTACCAAGGCTGCCCGGCAGGAAATAATTGAAGCGATTGCCAGGCCTATATTAAAAGAGTATCTGGATAAAAATACCAAATATTATATTAATGAAACAGGCAAGTTTGTTATCGGCGGCCCGCAGTCTGATACCGGGATGACCGGCAGAAAGATTGTCGTGGATACTTACGGCGGAGCAGCCGCTCCCGGCGGAGGGGCTTTTTCCGGCAAGGACCCGACTAAAGTAGACCGCTCCGCGGCGTATATGGCCAGATACATCGCTAAGAATATTGTTGCCAGCGGCCTGGCGGATAAGTGCCTCATTCACCTGGCTTATGTAATCGGCAGGGCGGATCCCTTAGCAATTATGGTGGATACTTCGGGGACCGGGAAGCTCTCGGAGACGCAGTTTATAAAACTTATCCGGGATAATTTTGAACTTACGCCTCATGGTATGATTAAGGCCTTAGACCTTTTGCGCCCCATCTACAGGAAGACTGCCTGCTACGGCCATTTTGGCAGGACTGAACCCGAATTTACCTGGGAGAGCACGGATAAGGCCGCGACCCTCAAGAAACAGGCCGCGAGAATGTAAAGTTGTTGAATAGGGCTAAATTACAATATACAAATTACAAACAAATTCCAATATCCAATGACCAAAATCACAAACCTTATCAATAAGAAGTATTGTTTTGGTAATTGTAATTTTGGTATTGTATATTGTTTGTAATTTGGTATTTGGAATTTGTAATTTAAAGAAGGGAAATTATGAATTATGATATCAAGGATATTAAGTTAGCCAAAAAGGGCGCGTTGCGCATAGAATGGGCGCGCAACAATATGCCGGTTTTAGGGTTAATCCGCGAGCGTTTCAGGAAAGAGAAGCCGCTGGAGGGCTATAAAGTTGCCTGTTGCCTGCATGTTACTACCGAGACCGCGGTCCTAGCCGAGGTATTAAAGGCCGGCGGCGCCACCTTAGCGGTCTGCGCCTCTAATCCTTTATCCACTCAGGATGATGTGGCCGCCTCCCTGGTTAAGAATCTCGGTATTTCCTGTTTTTCCATTAAGGGGGAAGATACCCGGACTTATTATAAACACATAGAGTCGGCTCTGGCCACTAAGCCGGAGATTACTATGGATGATGGGGCAGATTTGGTATCTAGTATACACAGGCGGTCACAAGTCACAAGTCACAAGTCACAAGTTATAGGGGGCACGGAAGAAACCACCACCGGTGTAATCAGATTAAGGGCCCTGGCCCGGCAGGGGAAGCTGTGTTATCCGATTATCGCGGTTAATGACGCCGAGACCAAGTATTTATTTGATAACCGTTACGGCACCGGCCAGTCTACCGTGGACGGGATTATCCGCGCCACTAATAAGCTGGTTGCCGGCGCAAATTTTGTGGTCTGCGGTTATGGCTGGTGCGGCAAAGGCGTGGCCATGCGGGCAAAGGGCCTGGGCGCCAAGGTGATCGTGGTAGAGGTTAACCCGCTGCGCGCGCTGGAAGCGGCGATGGACGGCTTTCGGATTATGCCGATAAAAGAGGCGGCCAAAATCGGCGATATCTTTGTTACCGTGACCGGGGATATAAACGTCATTCGCGGCGAGCATTTTCGGGTAATGAAAGACGGGGCGATAGTTTCCAATTCCGGGCATTTTAACGTGGAACTGGATATCCGAGCGCTAGAAAAATTAAGCAGGGCAAAAAAACAGATCCGTGAATTTACCGACGAATACATCTTAAGGGACGGCCGCAAGATTTATTTATTGGGAGAGGGCCGGCTGATTAACCTGGCCGCGGCAGAAGGCCATCCGGCGCAGGTAATGGATATGTCTTTTGCCAATCAGGCGCTCTCGGCGGAATATATCGCCAGGAATTACCGCAAGCTGGAAAAAAAGGTTTATAAGGTCCCTGAGGACATTGATAAGTATATCGCGGCGCTGAAGCTGAAGTCTTTAGGGGTAACCATAGATACTTTGACCGCGGAGCAGAAGGAATACCTCGCTAGCTGGGAGATAGGCACATAATGAGAAAAATCGCGCTACTGACCACCGGAGGAGACGCCCCGGGAATGAACGCGGCAATACGCAGTGTCGTGCGCTACGCCATTTATAAAAAGCTGGAAGTCTTTGGGGTATCGCGCGGATGGTGGGGTTTAATAAATGAGGAGTTGAAGCCATTAGACCACCGTTCGGTTTCCGGGATTATTAATCAGGGCGGGACGATTTTAAAGACGGCGCGTTGCGTGGAATTTGAAAACGAAGAGGGCCAGGCCAGGGCCTTTAATACCATCAAGAAGTATGCTATTGACGCGATGGTAGTTATCGGCGGAGACGGCAGTTTCCGCGCGGCGCATAAATTTTACTTAAAATATAAAGTCCCCTGCATC
>VGKK01000135.1 GCA_016867095.1 Candidatus Omnitrophota bacterium
CTGCGGCTCGGCCGCAGGAGCCCCTACCCTCTGGCCGACTGCCAGAACCAAGACATTCTGGAACAGGGGCATTACTGCCGCCTGGGCCACTGTTTTGCCTTCGGCGGTCTGCGCAGGAATGGGGACGGTGGCAATCACATCCACATAATCTCCGGGCTTAATCATCCCGCCCAAAGAAGCGACATCATCTACCGTAATAGAAACTGCTCTCTTGCCGGACGGCGTAGCCGAAGCCAGGTCGCTGGCTGCGCGCTGTTGAGACAACTTGCTCAAATTAACCTGTTCGCCTCTGGCTATCGGCGCAATCACGACCATCCCGAAAACTCTGTCTAACGAAGTTACCGCGCCCGGCTGCACAGCTTGATTTGGCGTAACCTTAATCTCTAAGTCATCGGGGTTTATTGTCTCGCCCGGAGAAATATCCTTCTTAGCAAACAGCACCGGCGTCTGGCTTGCCTGGGTCCTTTCGTATTTTTTCTGCACCGCCTCTTCGGTAACCTGGCGCTGCTGGTCAAGATAAACCTTAATCATAAATATCCCGGCCAAGGCCAAAACCACGCCTATTATCAAAAAAATTCGTTGTTTTTGCATCTTAAATGAGCCTCCCTATTCTCAGAAATGAGGCGAGTTTAACCCTTGACATTTTCATATTATTAGATGTCCGAGGAAATGTCAAGGGTAAGTTCGGCCAAATAAGTTATGTTGGGTATTACCCAACATAACTTATGGCCTCACTTATTTTATTTCTCCTTCCCGGATTTCTATTTTTGAATCGCGAGAAAGCTTGGCAATCAAATCATCAATACTTTTTTGCTGCTTAAGAAAAGTCAGGCCCTTCTTGATATCATCCCACATTTCAGAAAGCGATCTCAGTTTGCCGCCGCGCTTGGCTTCTAATTTTAAAATATAATAGCCGTCGGGGCCCCTGAATATATTACTGATTTTACCCACATCCAGGCTCGCCGCAAAAGCCACTTCGTCAAATTGCGCAGATTTTACGCCCTGCTTGGTAAATCCCAAATCTCCGCCCCTTGCGCTGCTGGCGGCCTTGGACCTTTCCTTGGCCAGGGTAGCAAAATCCGCCCCCTGCAACAGCTGGACCATGGTCTCTTTAGCTTCCTGCTCTGTGGGGACCATAATCTCTCTCAATTCTCTTTCTTCGGGCTCTTTAAGCTGGTCCTTATAGGTATTATAATAATCCTCTATTTCGCGGGAGGCGACATCCACTTTTTCGGTTTCCTCCTTCAATAGCTCTATCACTAAAAGTTCCCTTTTATATTTCTCCAAAACCGCCAATACCTCCTGGTTCCGGTCTATTCCTTTATCCAACGCCTGTTGATAAAGAAGCGTCCGGCGCAGGAGTTCATTCTTTAAATAATCAATCTTCTGCTCGCGCGTGGTAATCTTGGCCTCGGGCTTATCATTCGCCGCCATTAAAGAATTGTAGGCGTCTATCTCGGCATTTAATTCCTCCAGGGTAATAGGTATGTTGTTCACCTTGGCGATAATTGTGCCCCTGACTTGCGCTTCGGGAGCCAAAGCTTGTTTTTTGGGCGCGGGCTTGGGGAATAACAATGAGTTAATCTGGTCGCAACCCAGGAAAAAAGATGTGACAAAAATAACGCCGCAGAGCACGAGTAAACGTCGTTTCATTTCATCTCCTTCTCATTAGTGAACGCCGGCCAATCCAGCCCACAAAGGGCGCACTTGGCAATCCTTTATGCCAAGGTGCGATATAGCCGGGGGTTACTCTTTCTTAATTTCGTTGATAATCTTAATCAATAAATCGGCGATTTTGGCGATAAGATAGAAGAAAAAGAAAAAGAAGGCATATAACGCCAAAACTACCAGGCCCATCCAAAACGGATTGCCCGGCACCATCCCTAATAATATGGCCACCCCGCCGGTAACGCCCAGAAATAAAAAAATCCAGGCAGCAATTTTAACGACTGTGCTGGATGTCTTTAAAAACCCTAAATGTTCGCGCATTCACTCCTCCCCTCGCCTGCCGGCATGAACAGGCTTATTGTTTTCTTTTTAGCACAAAATTTACTAAAATGCAAGAAAATTTTTCCTGGTAGCTCAAACTAGATACAAGAGGGAACTTTTACGCTAGTTGTTAGGGTGCCTTTTTGAATAATAGAACAATAGAAATTAGACCGCAATTGAGCTTAAGTTTTTGCCTATTTTCTATTTTCGATTGCTCAATTGCTCTGCAAATTTTCGCAAAGCGAAAATTTACTAGCCCCAACGAGATTTGAACTCGTGTCTCCACCGTGAGAGGGTGATGTCCTAAGCCGGGCTAGACGATGGGGCCGGACAATCTTCAAATTATTTTATCCGGATAAACATCTTTAGTCAATAAATTTATTGACCCGCGCGAAGATTTATGTTTTAATAAAGAAAATGCCATGGCTATACAATTAGGTATAGGTATAAGCACGGACAAAAACTATATTGCGGCGGCTAAAGAGGCGGCCAGCCAGGCAGCCATAAATACACACAGCACCAAGATTGACCTGGCGCTGGTCTATGGCAGCATAGAATTTTCCCATCCCGGCGTCTTAAAAACCATCAGCAGCCTCTTGGGGCCAACGCACATAATTGGTTGCAGCACCTTGGCTTTTATCTCTAATCAAGGCATATTTAAACACGGCCTGGCCGTTATGCTCTTTAGCCTGCCCGAAGGCGTATTCCTCAATACTGCCTGCGTTCAGGACATCTCTAAAAAATCTACCGTAAACGCGGGGGAA
>VGKK01000136.1 GCA_016867095.1 Candidatus Omnitrophota bacterium
TCTTTAAAAATTGTTTCCTGGGTTTTCAAACTTGAGGAGACCATCCAGGCCAGGGGAAAAATACAAGTGACAGCAATAATAACCAAAAAAAGATGAATCAATAGATTCAGGGTGGTTTTTTTTATCTTGTAATAAGCCGCTGTCTTCATTTTTTATATCTGCCTGTACTGTTTGGAAAATCTATACTGGATAAATGAAATTATCACCAGAACCAGGCCGAAGCTAAAACCCTGAGCGCAGGCATAACCAAAGCGCGAGGAACCGCGCATGGCCGCCAATATCCTTAGAACCGGCACCTGAGTATGATACGCCGGCCCGCCTCCAGTCATAGCAATGATTAAAACAAACGCCTGCATGGTACCTAAGATGGTCAGGATACCGACTAAAACTGCTACCGGTATAATCAAAGGAATAGTGATACTCTTAAAACAATTCCAGGCATTTGCTCCGTCTACCCGCGCTGCTTCATAGAGTTCCCGCGGTATGGTCTGCAGTCCGGCCAAGAATATCAGGAACCCCCAGCCAAAACCTTTCCAGGAATGCACGATAGCCACCATATTTAAAGCGGTTTTCGGGTCAGAAAGCCAATTTCTTACCAAACCAGGAAAACCAAGCTGCACTAACCAACTATTCAATAATCCGTAATGGCCGTCTAAAATCCACTGCCAGACCAGGCCCACGACTACTTCGGACAAAACCACGGGTATAAAAAAGACCAGCCGGTAGAAATTTTTCAGACGGATTTCCCGATCGCATGCCCAGGCCAATAAAAACGCGAGCGCATTCTGAAAAGTAAGGGCGACCAAAGTGATAAAACCTGCCTGCCGCATAGACTGCCACCAGATTTTATCCTCAAAGAATATTTCTTTAAAATTATCTAACCCGGCGAACATCCTGGTAGGCGTTATCCCGTCCCATTCGAATAAGCCTAATTGAAAAACCCAGATAAAAGGAATGAGGTAGAATATCGCAAAGATTAGAACTGCGGGTAAAATAAATAAATAATTTTCTAATGTAGATTTAAGCTTCATACTCCAGGATTTGTTTTATGTTTAATGTACTATGTTTAATGTTTCTACGTTAAACGTTAAACATCAAACATTAAACGAATAGCGCTACCTTCTTTTGGACAGTTCGCGCTCCTTAATCCTCTGCACATCTTCGGCCAACTGCTGCGGTGTCTTTTCGCCGATTATTATCGAATGAATCCCCCTGCCAAGCGCCTCTGTAACTTGCGGAAATTCCGAAACTTCCCAAGTATTCGGGTGAGTGGCCAAATCCATAAAATCGGCAAACTGCGATAGGATCCCGGGGATCCTGTTTAAACTTTCTTTGTTCGCCGGTAAATTCAAAGTCGTTTCTGCCAGATACGCCTGCTGCTCTTCGGCAGTAAGCCACTGTAAAAATTTCACTGCTTCTTCTTTGTTTTTGGCGCGGCCATTGACCATAAACGATGAACCCGCGCCGCCCCAAACCGCCATAGGAAAATTATCTGATACCTTAGGGGGCAGCATCGCGGCATAATTTAAATTTGGGTTCATGCCTTTATAAACGTTTACGCACCAGGAGCCGTTAAAGGCAAATACTGCCTTATTATTGGCAAAGAGCTGCTCTGCGTTCTTATTTATCATAGTTACTATCCCGCCGGCTAAAACTCCGGACTCCTGCATTTTTTCAAAAATTGTGAGTACCTTAATCCAATCCGGATCAGTGTAAGGAACCTCGCCGCGAATAGTAGCTAAAACTTTATCCTTACCCATAATATTAAAAGCATAATTACTAGCCAAACAATCGATCATCCAAACCTCGCCCCAACCCGAAACCATCCCCTGCATATTCGCTGCTTTAATTTTTTCACCCATATCTAGAAATTCCGCCAATGTAAGCGGCGGATTTTGCGGGTCCAATCCTAATCGTTGAAATAAGTCTTTATTATAGACCATTTGTATGGTCGTGATATCTAAAGGCGCACCGTAGATGCCCGGCGTAACGCCATAACTATTCTCCTCGGGAAATTCATTGACTGCCAAGGCTTTGTTAAAAAGGCTATTGCGCCAAGCTCCGGAATCCGCATCCATATAAGGCGTTAAATCCAGGATATGCCCGCCCTTAATAAATGAGGCAAAATCTCTTTTCTCGCCTAATAATCCGAAAATATCCGGAAGATTACTGCCTTGCGCTGCAGCGCGGATTTTCTGAGAATATGCATCAGAGGGAGCATAGAGTTCAAATTTTACTTTGATACCGGTATGGGCTTGGTAATCTTGCGCTAATTTCTGGAATGCCGGCTCCCTGTCAGTCATCCAATGCCATACGGTTATTATAGATGCAGGTTGGCTTGTTTCTTGGGCGGCACAACCAAATAATATAAAGGATATGCTGAAAACGATAAATAATGATAACAAGAGATTTTTTCTCTCCAAGTTCTTGACTCCCTTTCTTTTTAAAGGAATTGTTAAACGGTTTATTATTTTAGGATAGACTTAATGAATAGTTTTTGAATCTATCATAAGTTTCTAAAAGGGCCAAGGATATTATGCGTTGCGTTGTCTCAACCATAATACGCGCGCCAAACCCATAAGTTCGGCCTTCTCTAAGCGCACGCCAATGCGCCGTTGTCTTGCTTCCGAAGAAGAACTCGACCAAACTACTTCTCCGCGCGTATACAGCGGCTCATGCTGGTCTGGTATGTCCAGCCACATCTCCAGAGCCGTACCTGCAGGT
>VGKK01000137.1 GCA_016867095.1 Candidatus Omnitrophota bacterium
TGGCGCGACCACGGAAAACTTATTTTTATTGATATCCGCGACCGCTACGGCATTACCCAGGTTGTTTTTATCCCCCAGGATTCAGGCCAGGCCTATAAAAAGGCGCAGGACTTAAGAAGCGAGTTTGTCATCAAGTTAAAGGGCATAGTGAATCCGCGCCCGGCCGGCACAGTCAATCCCAGGCTTGGCACCGGCCAGATAGAGGTTACCGCGAAAGAATTAGAGATTTTAAACCCTAGCCTTACTCCGCCCTTTGAGATTACCGAAGACCTGGAGGTGAGCGAAGAGGCGCGCCTGAAATACCGCTATCTTGATTTAAGAAGAAAGAAAATCTTTAATAACTTTATCCTGAGGCATAATCTTTACCGGCTCATCCGCGCCTTTTTAAACCAGCAGGGTTTTATTGAATGCGAAACCCCCATTCTTACCAAGTCCACGCCTGAAGGGGCGCGGGATTACCTGGTGCCTTGCCGGATGAATCCCGGCGCCTTTTACGCCCTCCCGCAGTCGCCGCAGCTTTTCAAGCAGATTTTAATGGTCTCCGGAATTGAAAAATATTACCAGCTCGCCAAGTGTTTCCGGGATGAAGACCTGCGCGCCGACCGCCAGCCGGAGTTTACCCAGCTTGACCTGGAGATGTCTTTTATCAACGAGGAAGACGTTTTTTCTTTGACGGAAAATTTGTTCCAGTTAATATTTAAGGAGATAAAAGGCATAGAGGTTAAAATTCCTTTTCCCCGGATAAAATTCAGCGAGGCGCAGGCAAAATTTGCGAGCGATAAGCCGGATTTACGGAAAGAGCTGGCCACAGACTTTGCCTTTGTTTGGGTCGTAGATTTCCCTTTATTTAAGTATAATCAGGAGGAAAAGCGCTGGGAAAGCGAGCACCATCCTTTTACCGCCCCTGCCGCGGAGGATTTGGATAAAATAGAAGCTGCGCCGGATAAGGCCAGGGGCCGTTGTTATGATTTGGTTTTAAACGGCATGGAGCTGGGCTCGGGTTCCATAAGGATTCATAATTCAGAATTACAGGAGAGGATTTTTAAGGTTATCGGCATAAATAAAGAGGAGCAGGCAAAACGCTTCGGCTTTCTTTTAGAGGCCTTTGGTTTCGGCGCCCCGCCGCACGGCGGCGTCGCCTTTGGTTTAGACCGGTTATTGGCTGTTTTGGCGGGCGAGGCCAGTATCCGCGAAGTAATCACCTTTCCTAAAACGAGCGCAGGTTTCTGTCCGTTGACAGGCGCGCCTTCGGAAGTAGATGATAGACAGCTCAGGGAATTGGGATTGGCGGTAAAGAAAAAAAAATAAATTTAAATGAGTTTAAATTCCAAATCACAAATCACAAATTCCAAACAAATCCCAATGACCAAATATCCAATGACCGAAACTATTTTGCTTTAGTCATTTGTTAATTGGAATTTTGATATTGTTTGTAATTTGGAAATTGGAATTTGGGATTTTACAAACAAAAGGAGGGCGGAGTGAGAAAAAATGATGTTTTGCAGTTAATCGGGTTGTTTTTAGTCTTACTATTATCAGGCTGCATCGTCAGGACATATCCCTTGGTCAAGGACAGGGTTGACCAGGACTTAACGCTGGGCAATCGCGGTTATCTTAAGGGCGATATGCCGTCAGAGGGGACAGAAGAGAGAAAGATGACGCGCACTACCCGGGTAGTAGAAATAGAGTTACACCCGCCGATTAAATTTGAGGCCAGGCCTAAGACAAAAATCGCGCAGGCCAGACCCGCAGAGTTTCCGGAAAAGACGCAAGACCAGGAGGCCTGGGGCAACCGCGGCTATATTACACAGAGCCAGGCGCCCGAAATCGCCGAGCCCGCCGCCGGTTTGGAAAAATATAAGGTGCAAAAGGGCGACACCTTGCAGAAGATTTCTCAGAAGTTCTACGGGACCACCAAAAAATGGAATAAAATTTATCAGGCAAACAGGGATAACTTAAAGACCCCGAATAACATTTATCCCGGCCAGGTTATTGATATTCCGGCCGGAGAAAAAGTTAAATCTTTAAAAGAGCCCAGAGAGAATTTGAAATAATATTTGCCGGTAGCAGCAAAATATGGATAGAATAATCAAGCTCCAGACTCTACAGGAGGCGCAGGCGCTTTTTGGACCCGCCGATGGAAATATCCGGGCAATAGAAGAAAAGTTCAGGGTTAAAGTCACTGTGCGCGGCGAGTATCTTAAACTAAGCGGCACAGCCGCTAATATTAAAAAGGCCGCGGCCGTTATCGCACGGTTACTGGAAGATATCCGGTCCGGTCAGGGCCTGGAGAATATTACCGTGGAGGCGCCAGGTCCTGAGGTCAGCCTTAAATCTTCCGGTAAGCAGATCGGCCCTAAAACAGCGGGCCAGCGCGACTATGTTGAGGCGATTAAGAAATTTGATATTGTATTCGGCATCGGCCCGGCAGGGACCGGCAAGACTTACCTGGCGATGGCCTGCGCAGTGGAGGCATTAAAAAAACAGGAAGCGCGCAGGATTATTCTTACGCGGCCCGCGATTGAGGCAGGGGAGTCTTTGGGATTTCTACCCGGAGATATGTATGAAAAAATCTCCCCGTACCTTAGGCCGCTATACGATGCGCTCTATGATATGATGGATGCAGAGCGCATTGAAAAGTATTTAGAGACCGGCATTATTGAAGTCGCG
>VGKK01000138.1 GCA_016867095.1 Candidatus Omnitrophota bacterium
AGAGAGTTAAAAGCATTCTTTAAGGTAATCCTCGATTCAAATCTTAAGCCAGACGCTGTAGTTTTAGCTCCCCCCTTACCGCCTCTAATCATTATTTCTCTCCCGGAACGCGTCTTTAAGCCTTTTTAAGGAAACTTTCAAGTATTCCTCCTCGAGCTCGACGCCTATAAACTGTCTTCTTTCGCGGAAAGCCGCAATACCGGTTGTGCTGCTGCCACTAAAAGGATCCAATACTATATCTCCCGGCTTTGTGGAAGCTAACACAATTCTATTTAATAACTCCAATGGCTTCTGTGTGGGATGCTTACCATATATTTTTTCTAAGGGGCCGGTGGCCTTAATAGACCACAGGCTAAGCATTTGTTTACCATTATTCATCTTTCTCATCAGATCATAATTAAAATAATGTTTACTACTCTTATTCTTAGCGGCCCAGATAATGGTTTCGGTTGAGTGCGTAAAATAACGGCAGCTTAGATTCGGCGGCGGATTTACTTTAAACCAGGCAATATCATTTAGTATCTTATACCCTAAGCTCTGCATAGCTGAGCCGATAGTATAAATTATATGCGCGGTGCCAGAAACCCAAATTGTACCGTTTGGAGTTAAAATTCTTTGACATTCCCTTAGCCACCTCAAAGTAAAATGAAAATTTTCTTCCAGCCCCTTGGAAATATCCCACTTACCTTTATTTACAGAAACCATTTTTCCGGCGTGACAGGTGATTCCACCATTAGATAAAAAGTACGGCGGGTCAGCAAAAACCATATCAACCGAATTTTCCTGGATATGCGGCAATACGTTAAAGCAGTCTTCAAGAAATAAAACAATATTGCTTTTCTTGTCTTCAAAATAAGGTTTATGCGGAATATTATTGACTAACTCAAAAATACCTCTTTTGCGGTTAATTCTTACTTGTGTTAATGTAGGCATATTAAAGGCGGGGTGAACCTGGTTTGTATTTTCATCCATATTTTACCACCCTCTCATTTAAAGTCAATCTTGGCTTTCTACTAACAATAGACGTAAAGGGTGGCAAAATCTAACAGGATTTTTTTAGATAACAAAGCATGTTGCCTGCTTAATGCCTCTGTCCAAGGTTGCGAGCGGATGTCGATTTTTAACCCCACCACCCAACGGGCAGCAAAGAAACTTACGCTCTAAATTTTTGCGGGTGGCGAGGCATGTTTTGAGCCCAGTTAAATTTTGCGAGGGTGTTTGTGAGCGCGCATTAGAAAATTTTTGGCAAAAGTGCGCAAGGATTTACGACGAGAGAGCGCGGAAACTGACGATCATAACCGCAGGTCACCGAATTTCCGCAGGCGAACGAGGAGTAAACCGTAGCGCACGGCAAAAATTTTCAGCGCGCGAGCAAATACCCGAAGCAAATAAAAATTTATATCTTATTAAGCGCTTCCTGGATTTTGGCTAAGACTTCTCTGCGCACTTTATCGAGCCGGCCGTGGATGGTGGCGCCGGAGGCGGTTTTATGGCCGCCGCCGCCGAAATAGGCGGCAACCTTATTCACGTCAACCTTGCCCTGCGAGCGGAAATTTACCCTTATCTCATCTTTTACGCCTAAATTCTCCTTGAATAAAACCACGGCCTCCGCGCCCTTTACCGCCCGGCCAAAACTCAAAATATGTTCGCTTAAATCAAAGGAAAAACTTTTATTTTTCAGCATATCCTTCTTCACCTGGAACCAGATAATCCTGCCGCCTGCCTGGCGTTTCATACGCGGTAAAATGCGGGCCAATAACTGCATATCGGCAAAAGGCACGTCTTCGTATATCTTTTTATAAATCTGCGGGACATCCAGATTATATCTCAATAACTCCGCTACTGTCTGGTGAGTGGAAGCGGCGGTGTTGGAATAACGGAATGACCCGGTATCCGCCAGCATCCCGGTATAGAGAAAAACGGCCGCGTTTCTATCCAGGGCCAGGCCTAATTTTTTATAAAGCCGGTAAACCATTTCGCAGCAGGACGAGCAATGCGGCTCCACCCAATTCACATCGCCGAATTTCTCATTGCTGATATGGTGGTCAATATTGAGGACGGTTTTATTGGCGGCGCTCATCCGGTAAACCTCTCCTGTCCTCTTTAAATCAGAGCAATCCAAAACGACAAAACAGTCAAACCTTACGCCTTTAAGGTTCGGTTTATATTTCTTTATTTTTCCTGTATCGGGCAAGAATGTATAACCGCCGGGCAGTTCATCTTCATTGACAATGGTGCCGGATTTGCCCAATTTCTTTAAAATCCGGCAAAAGGCCAATTCCGCGCCCAGGGCATCGCCTTCCAGGTTGGTATGCGCGGTGATTAAAAAATATTTATTTCTTTTTACGCACTTTACGACCTCTTTTAGGCCCACGCCGCACTTCCTTTCTTATTTGACCCCTGGCCTCATCCAGCCCTTTGATTTCATCCAATACCTTTTGGATGCGAATGCTGTATTCGCTGGACCTGTCTTCGCGGAACATAATCTCAGGCACAAATCTTAAACTGATTCTCTGGCCGATTAACCGGCGGATAAAACCCAAAGCCGAATCCAGCGCGTCTTTGCTCTTTTTATAATCTTCGTCCTTGCCTAAAACGCTAAAAAATATCTTGGCCTGCCTTAAATCCGCGGTC
>VGKK01000139.1 GCA_016867095.1 Candidatus Omnitrophota bacterium
GTTTACGACCGCAAGGGTAAAGCCTGCCTGGTTTGTAAAACTCCGATTAAGAGAACGGCTTTGGGCGGGAGAGGAACATATTTTTGCCCGAAGTGCCAGAAGTGATTCTACAAAACTCTATGTTTCAAATCAAAACAAAAGTAATTAAAAATATTGAAGTTGCGCCAAAATGTTATAAAATAGGACTATTCTGCCCTAGGCTTGCCAAGAAGGTAGTGCCAGGCCAGTTTGTAATGTTAAGAGTTAACAGCGGACCTGAGGTTTTACTAAGGAGACCTTTTAGTATCCATGCAGTCAGCGGGAAGAACATAGAGATACTTTATGAGGCCGTAGGTAAGGCTACGGAAGTTCTTTCTCGAAAAAAAGCAGGCGAATATCTTGATGCTATAGGTCCGCTGGGGAATGGGTTCTCGGTCCTCGGTTCTCGGCTCTCGGTTCTCGTTGCAGGCGGCATGGGGATTGCGCCTTTATTTTTTCTTGCCCAGGCACTCGCAAAGCGAAAATCGAAAATCTTGCCTAACCGGCAGGCGGGCCAAAACCCAAATTCGCTAGTTTTGATTGGGGCCAGAACAAAAAGGCAGATTCTTTGCGAAAAAGAATTTAGAAATTTAGGTTACGAAGTTAAAATAGCCACAGACGATGGCTCAAAAGGCTTTAAGGGAAAAGTTACCGGCCTTTTGAATAATTTACTATCAACTATGAACTATCAACCATCAACCATTTACGCCTGCGGCCCAAAGCTAATGCTAAAAGAAATTACCCGGATTTCTAAAAAATACAATATACCCGCACAAATATCATTAGAAGAACACATGGCTTGTGGAATCGGGGCGTGTTTGGGCTGTGTAGTAAAAACGCAAAGCGCAAAACGCAAAGCGCAAAACGCATTTGAATATAAGCGAGTCTGTAAAGACGGCCCGGTTTTTAATGCAAATAAAATAATCTGGCAATAAAAAAGGAGGAGGACAATGGCGTCCGGCAAACCTTTCGTATCCATCATCATCCCTGTCAGAAATTTCGAGCGCACTATCGAGAAGACCTTTGAGTATTTGTTAAACGTTGACTATCCCCGCGATTCCTGGGAGTGGGTAATTGCTGATGGCGGCTCAACAGATAAGACCATCGAGATCATTAAAAACTGGCAGAAAAAGCATTCTTTTATTAAATTAGTGGAGATCCCCAACTGCCCTTCTCCGGGTTTTGCCCGCAACAGGGCTTTGGAAGTAGTCAAAGGGGATTATTTATTTTTTACTGACGCAGACTGCGCTCCTTGCCGCGATTGGATTAATGAAATGCTTAAGCACTTTGATAGCGACCCTAAAATTGCTGCGGTAGGAGGGGAGGTTTTTACTTTAAAGGTCGACCCCGATAATTTAGTCGAAGCCTGGTGCCAGCATTTCAGGTTTAACATGGTTTCGCCGCGCTACGGTTTTATTCAAGAGGGCTATTATCCGGAATTTCCGTCTGAACCGAGGCCTTCGGATATCGCCGGCCACAAGGGTTATTTTTTCGGGACCTGCAATGTCGCATATCGACGCAGCTCAATGCGGGAAATCGGGGCTAAGTTCTGGGATCTGCCTACGGGCGAAGATATGAATTTAAGTTACGAACATAGAAGTAAAGGCTATAAATTCTTTTTTGCCCCCAAAGCCAAAGTAGACCATATGCACCGCGCAGACTTAAAAGCCCTCAGAAAGGTCTGGGTGACTTATGGCCAGGCGCACCTGCCTTTGATTAACAAATACGTTAAGAAAAAAGGATTAGAGATTATTTTGCAATTTTTAAAAGGAGCCCCTTCCTTTGTGCTCCCTTTTCCTTTAAGGGGATTTGTTTATTTAGGCAATTTTCATCTCATGCACTTTTTTGCCTTGCTTTTTTTAATCGGAGCGGTTCTTAGTTTTATTTTTCCCGGAATAGGCATGGCGCTATTTGCCCTGATTCCGTTGGGGCTGACCATACATTTCGGCTATCAATATGTGAAGTGGAATTTTGGCATGGAGCCTACCGATAAGTTCTGGACCTGGTTTAAAATGAAATATTTGACTAACCTCAGTTTCATTCAGGGGGGCTTAAAGGATTTTAAAAAATTTAAAATTTTGTGTATTGAGCCGAGTTTTTAAGTGAGGCCATAACTTATGGAGTTCGAAGAATGACTTAAGTTATGCGGCCGCAATTCGCACCAATAAAGAAGCGCTTAAGCGGAGATTGATTTATGTCGTCCTTCAGGGCTCCGTAAATCAAGCGCTCATTGGGGAGGATTTATGGATCAGATGTTATATATCCTAGTGGGGTTGGGAGCAGGGATAGCCAGCGGCATCTTCGGCATTGGCGGAGGAACAATTTTGATTCCGGCGCTGGTTTATCTGTTCAGCTTAACTCAACACCAGGCGCAAGGCACAACCTTAGCGATCATGGTGCCGCCAATCGGGCTTTTAGCGGCCTTGCGTTATTATTATAGCGGCAATGTTAAACTGGGGATGGCGGGTTTTATTTGTATAGGTTTTATTGTCGGCGGCTTAATCGGCGCGCATCTAATCCAGGGAGTAGGAGACTTGGCTTTGAAGAGGTCTTTTGGCGTATTCCTGGCAATTATCG
>VGKK01000140.1 GCA_016867095.1 Candidatus Omnitrophota bacterium
AGCGGCATACCGAGCTTTCCGATAAGCTCGGGTGTTGCCGCAGAAAGCGGCATACCGAGCTTTCCGATAAGCTCGGGTGTTGCCGCAGAAAGCGGCATACCGAGCTTTCCGATAAGCTCGGGTAACGCGCTCCATAAGTTATGTGCTCATTAAATGCTAAATAAATATATTTGCGCTTTAGATTTAGGTTCCAGTAAAATTTCCGGCGCGGTAGCGGAAGTTAAAAGAGGCCGCGTTGCCAGCGTCTTTTTTGAAAGCACGCCGGTAAAAGGCATTAAAAGGGGCATAATTGTGGATTCTGCCGAGGTAATCGGAGGCGCCGGCAGGGTTTTAAAGAAATTAAAAGCTAAATCCGGCATAAATATTAAGTCCCTATGCGTCAATATTTCCGGCTCCGAGATAGTCACCAGGCACAGCCGGTCAATCATACCGCTCACCGAGAGGGGCAATAAGGTTATTACCCTGTCGGATATTCAGAAGGTAAATGAACAGGCGCGTATATTGGCGGCAAACCTGGAAGAAGAAATAATCCATCTCATGCCTTTTAGTTATAGCATAGATTCCCGGAGTAATATTCTCAATCCCCTGGGGTTGTACAGCCACAGGCTGGAGGTGGATTTATATTTAATCTGCGCTAAATTATCCTGCCTGCAGGGCCTGGCGCGGGTAGTCAGCCAGGCAGGATACGAAATAAAAAAAGTATTTTTTTCAGGGCTGGCCACCAGCCAGGTTGTATTTGAACAGAGCGAGATGACAGCGGGAGGGTTAAATATACTTTGCGACATAGGCAGAGATATAGCCGAATTACTTATCTTTAAAGACGGACAGCTTTTTGATATCGCCATTCTGCCTCTCGGAGGAGATGAGCTGACCGAAGAACTTTCCAACGCCTTAAGGATACCGCCGGACTTAGCGGAAGACACCAAGAGGTCTTACGGGGCCGCCGGTGATTACAATCAGCTTAAGGAAGATAAGGAAATTCTAATCAAGAAGGATAATATCTATAAGCCCATAAAGCAAAAACTGGTTTGCGAGATAATCACCGCGAAGACAAAAACCATCTGCGAGAATTTAAAAGAAGCCCTGGATAAAAGGGTAGACTTAAGCCAGGTAAATAATTTTGTCGTCGTGGGCAGGACAATATTGCTGGACGGGTTTCTTGAGATGCTGGAAAATACTTTACAGGCCAAGGTAAAGATAGGCCGCGTTGCCGATAAGGAACTGGGCCTTTTAGTGAATAAGGATAATAATTTATCCGGCCAGAAGTATTTAACTTATCTCACCTGCCTGGGAATGCTGGCCGCGGCGCTAAAGGCAAAACAGCCACAGGCCCTGCCAGCACACCAGGCCACGACCCGTAATCCTTTGGCCAGGGCGGTCAACAGGTTCAAGGAAGTTTACGAAGAATATTTTTAAGGAGCCAAATGAAAACAACGGAAATAAAAACAGCGGAATTGAACACCCAGGAATTTATCAGCGAAAAAACCGGAGAGATTGCCGCGACAGTAGGAAAGGGCCTGGCGATTAACGCCTTGTCCGGCGGCGTGGATTCTTCGGCAGTGACTATGCTCGGGCATAAGGCATTGGGCGGCAGATTAAAGACTTATTTCATTGACAACGGCTTAATGCGCAAGGATGAGCCGCAAAAAATTGTTTCCCTCTTTAAGAGCTTAGGGGTAGCCGTGGAGATTATTGACGCCCGCGATAAATTCTTTAAGGCGCTTTCCGGCGTCATTGACCCGGAGCAGAAAAGGGAGGCCATCACCCAGGCTTTTTATAAAGATGTCTTTGGCCGGCTGGTTAAGGAGAGCGGGGCAAAATACCTCCTGCAGGGCACGATTTTGACGGATGTGGATGAGACCGTGGCCGGCATAAAAAGGCAGCATAATGTTTTTGAGCAACTGGGTATTGACCCGCAGCAGGCCTTTGGTTACAAAATTATTGAACCTTTGGTGCAGCTGCGTAAAGACGGGGTCAGAAAGGTAGCGGCGGCTTTGGGGCTGCCCGAGTCAATCTATAATAGGATGCCTTTTCCCGGGCCGGCATTGTCCGCGCGGGTAATTGGCGAGGCAACTCCGGAAAGGATAGAGGCTGTTAGGCTTGCTACCGCGATTACTGAGGAGGAATTGGCGGGTATCCACGCCTTTCAATATCTGGCTATTCTGCATCAGGATAGAGTTACCGGCATCCGGCAGGGCAAGCGGGATTTTGGTTTACAGGTTGAAATCAGGTGCTGGGATAGCGCTGATGCCCGGATGGCCAAGCCTACGCGCCTGCCTTATGATATCTTGGAAAAATTAGCGCAGCGCCTGGTGACGGAAGTAGCCGGCGTGGTGAGCGTTACCTATAATATCACTGCCAAGCCGCCTTCAACCATTGAAGCAGTCTAAATGGAGATAATAGAGCTAATAAAGAGCCGCAGGAGCATCAGGCAATATCAGGATAAACCCGTACCCCGGAAGCTCCTGGAAAAACTGGTGGATGCCGCCCGTTTCGCGCCGACTGCCAGAAATGTCCAGCCCTGGGAATTTGTGGTGATTACCGAACCGGAAACTTTAA
>VGKK01000141.1 GCA_016867095.1 Candidatus Omnitrophota bacterium
TTCTTAAGGTGAGAGTGCTAATCAAATGAAGCCACAACTTACGCAACGAGCACCCGGCTGTATCTGAACAGCCGGTGTGCCGCTTGTGCGGCAAGTGAACGTAAAGGGTTTAATTCGCGCACGCAAGATACTTGTAAAATAAAGTTGCTATAACTTACTCGCATTATTATGCTCGTAAGTTATGCGCTCATTAAAGGAGTCAAATATGGTTAGAGTAGTGGATTACGACTCAAGAAGAAAGGCGATTTTAAGCGCCGCCATCAATAAATATATTAAGGAGGCGCTGCCGGTAGCCTCGGAAAATTTAGTCCATGATTTTGATTTGAGTTCCGCCACAATCAGGAATATCTTTGCCGAGCTGGAAGAAGACGGGTATCTCAGGCATCCTTATACTTCCGGCGGCAGGATTCCCACTAACAAGGGGTATCGTTATTACGTGGATTTCCTGATTTCGCAAATGCCTGCCTGCCGGCCAGGCAGGGAATTGCTGGATGAAGAAAAAGAGCGGATTACGCGGGAATATAAAAGAGAAATCAGGCAGTTAGAGGATGCCCTGGAGAGGACCTCTAGACTTATTTCCAGCATTACCCATTACGCGGGTATTGTTTCGCTCCTTGAATGGCAGGACAAGTTTTTTTACCAGGGGGTCAGCCATATTTTGGAGCAGCCGGAATTTCAAAATTTAGAGAAGACGCGCTTCATCATCAGGTTATTGGAAGAGAAGCAGAATCTATTGAGTATTATCAACCGTGATTTTGACGAGAAGGTCAAGGTTTATATCGGGGGCGAATTGGGCGATGACGCGATGGAGGATTGTTCTTTAGTCGTCTCCAGTTATCGCTCCAAAAACAAAAAGGCAGGCAGGCTGGCGGTGTTGGGCCCGGCGCGCATGGAATACCGCCGCATCATACCCACGCTGGACTATATCTCGCAGCTCCTTTCAGAGGCGCTGGATGACTTTTAATTACTATGGAAGAAAAAACCGTTATTTTAAAAGAGGCCGAATATTTAAAACTTAAAGAAGAGGCCGGCCAGGCCAAGGAGTATTGGGATAAGCTATTGCGGCTGCATGCGGATTTTGAAAATACACGCAAGCGCCTGGATAGGGAGAAGCAGGATTTTATAAAGTTTGCTAACGAGGGTATTATTCTGGAATTATTAAATATACTGGATGACCTGGAGCGCACGCTTACGCTGGAGCACGCCCAGCACCAGGATTTAGCCGCATTTTTAAAGGGCGTGGAAATGATCTTATCGCATTTGTATGAGATGCTAAAGGAATATGGGGTTAGGCCCATTGAGACCGAGGGCAAATTATTTGACCCGCATTTTCACGAAGCCCTGATGCAGGTAGAGAATAAAGATTTGCCGGAGCACAGCATTGTTGAAGAATTGCAAAAAGGTTATATGTTGAATGACAGAGTAATTAGAATTGCGAAGGTGAAGGTGAGTAAAAGATAATCTAATAGTAAGATGGCATTTACTCGCAATTAGTCAAAGCTATAAGCAAATATATTACAGGAGGTAGAGATATGGCAAGAGTAATCGGTATTGATTTAGGGACGTCAAATTCAGCGGCAGCGGTAATGGAGGCGGGCAGGCCGGTAATTATTCCTTCTGCCGAGGGCGCGGGCGTGGCCTCAGGCAAGGCCTTTCCTTCTTACGTTGCCTTTACTAAAGATGGACAGCGCCTGGTAGGCGAGCCGGCAAGGCGCCAGGCCGCGATAAACGCGGAAGGCACCATCCAGGCCGCAAAGCGCAAAATGGGCACGGATTTTAAATTTAAGGTTTTTGGCCAGGAATATACGCCCCAGCAGATTTCCGCTTTTATCCTGCAAAAGATTAAGCAGGACGCCGAGGCATACCTGGGAGATAAAGTGGAAGATGTGGTCATTACCTGCCCCGCTTATTTTGACGATAATCAGAGGACAGCCACCAAGGACGCCGGAGAGATTGCCGGCCTGAAGGTTTTACGAATTATCAACGAGCCTACCGCGGCCTGCCTGGCTTATGGCCTGGATAAGGCGCAGAAAGAACAGAAGATTATGGTCTTTGATTTCGGCGGCGGCACGCTTGACGTTACCGTTATGGAGATGGAGCAGGGCGTATTCCATGTCCAGTCAACCTCAGGCGATACGCAGTTGGGCGGCACGGATATGGACAGGGTTTTACTGGAGTATATCTGCGGCCAGTTTAAGCGCGAGACCGGCATAGACCTGATGAACGATAAGATGGCCGTGCAGAGGGTGCGCGAGGCGGCAGAGAAAGCCAAGATTGAATTATCTTCCACGGTCAACACGGACATTAACCTGCCGTTTATCACCGCGGATGCCTCCGGCCCCAAGCACTTGACAATGTCTATTACCCGGGCGAAATTAGAGGATTTAGTTACCCCGATAATCAACCGCTGCAAGCATCCCATGGAACAGGCGGTAGCCGACGCAAAACTCAACGTTTCCGATATTGACAGGATTATTATGGTCGGCGGCCCGACGAGAATGCCGATTGTCCAGAAGTTTGTGGAAGATTATGTCGGCAAGAAA
>VGKK01000142.1 GCA_016867095.1 Candidatus Omnitrophota bacterium
CCTTTCGGCCGTCTGCGGCGTTGCTCCTCCTCGGCGTAGTGCTGAAGACTACGCCTTCGTCGTCGCGCCTTGCATACGGCCTAAATCCGGGCTTCCAATGTATCCATTATTTTTCGGAGGCTCAGTATAACTTGTGACTTAAAACTTAAAACTAAACTTAAAATATGGGTAATCAATATATTGGATACCGCCCGACCTGGGCGGAAGTCAACCTGGACAACTTAGAGCACAACTTTAAGCAGGTAAAAAAGATAGTTGAAGCGCGGACTAAAATTATGGTTACGGTTAAGGCCGACGCCTATGGCCACGGTTTAATCCCGGTGGCGCAAAGATTAAATTCCTGCGGCGTGGATTATTTGGGCGTGGCCTCTATTGACGAGGGGATAAAGTTAAGAGAGGCGGGGATAAAGCTGCCCATTCTGATATTGGGCATAGTTATGGCCAGCCATATTGAGCCTTTATTCAGGTATGACCTGGCTGTGAATTTATGCAGCGCTCAGCTGGCCGAGGCCTTGAATCGCAAGGCGCGGTCTTTAACTAAAAAGATAAATGTGCACATTAAGGTTGATACGGGCATGGGCAGGGTCGGTATCTCCTGCGACGACAGCCTGGCGTTTATAGAAAAAGTGCGTAATTTAAAATTCATCAATGTGGAGGGGATATTCACGCATTTCCCGATGGCAGACTTAGATGAACGCTTTACTTTATACCAGATAAATTTATTCAATCAATTAGTTGCCAGGCTAAATAAGATGGGCATGAATATCCCTTTGGCGCATACCGCCAACAGTATGGGCGTTATCGGTTATAAAAACAGCCATTTTAATATGGTCAGGCCGGGCCTGGTGATTTATGGCCTTTATCCCAAAGAAGAGTTGGAGATAAAGTTAAAACCCGTATTAAGTTTAAAGACCAAGGTTATCTACGTTAAAAGAATGCCGAAAGATTCCGGCATTAGCTACGGCCACGATTATGTGACTACAAAGAGCGCCAATATCGCGACTTTGCCTATCGGTTATGGCGATGGTTACCCGCGTAATCTTTCCAATGCCGGTCCGGTTTTGATTAAGGGGAGGCGTTTTCAGGTAAGCGGCAGGGTCTGCATGGACCAGTTTATGGTTGATGTGGGGGATGCGGATGTGAAGATAGGCGATGAAGCGGTGCTTATCGGCTCCCAGGGCAAACTTAAAATTACCACCGAAGAATTGGCGCGGCTTTGCGGCACTATACCTTACGAAATTGTCTGCGGCTTAGGCAGCCGTATTCCCCGGATATATATTAAATGAGCGCATAACTTACGGAAATCCGCCGCAGGCGGACGACGTAAGTTATTGCGCGAATTAACCCAGCACTAATTTTTATAAAGCCCTATCTCATAAGGGTTGATGTCAATGCAACCCCTATGAGCTAACTTTAAGCGTTGTATAAAATTAGTGCTGGGTAAGTTCAGCCAAACAACTTATGTTCGCTTGCCGCACAAGCGGCACACCGGCTGTTCCGATACAGCCGGGTGCTCGCTCCATAAGTTGTGGCTTCACTTAGGGCAGGGTGCTGATGAGGTATAAAGCGGCGCCGAAAGTAATGATATGGCTTAAAGAGGCGGCCAAGAAAGGCATCAGGATCCCCGCCTTACCGAAGGCAATGCCTACCGCGTTTAACACATAGTATAAAAAACCCACCATTATAGAGACCCCCAGCGACGAAAGCCCGGTAGCGCGTTTTTTCATCTTCAGCGCGAAGGGTATCCCCAGGAAAATAATTACGATTCCGGTTAACGGCGAGGTAAAGCGCTGGTAGAGGTCTACTTTAAGGTTGCGGATTACGGTGGTGGCGCCGCTCTTGGATAATTTCCACAGGTAGTCATTAAGTTGGGCAATAGTCATAAAATCTATGCGCTGCCTCTGGGTCAGGAAGTCCTTGGGTGTCTCCGTAATCGGCATAGTTTGTTCTTCGTGGTATTGCGGCTCGTCTATAATCTGTCCGTTTTCATTATAATCGTAAGTTATGCTTTGGTAAAATATCCATAGCCCGTCACTATAAACCCCCTTGTTCGCCACAATCTTTTTTATGATATTTTGGCGCTCGTCGTGCTCCAGGATGATAATACCTTCCATGGTATTGGTAGCGGTGGAAAATTTATTGATGAAGTAGAGCCTGTTTTTCAGGCCGTACATTGACAGGTTGATCAGGACTTCCTGTTTTTTTGCTTCCGCCTTTTTAGAGCCGCTCTCCATCTCGGCCTTAATTTTTTCTGTCAACAGGAGCGACTGCGGCACAAATTTATCGTTTACCCAGAATACAAATATAGAAACAATCATCCCGAGTATAATTACGGTCTTGGTGATCTGGAATACGCTTAAGCCCGAGGCGCGCATGGCAATAATTTCATTATTGCGGTTAAGCGTGCCGAAGGTATACAGG
>VGKK01000143.1 GCA_016867095.1 Candidatus Omnitrophota bacterium
TACCTCTTATCTACCCTTAGCACTTTAACTCCGTAGGGATGCATTTCTTGGCCCCGGCCTTGACCTAGCCGGGGCCAAGGTGTTTTAATAAGTAATTAAAATTTGAGGCAACGCATCGGGAATCTCCTGTGGATAGTTCAAAATTTTCCGGGTGTAACTTGCCATATTTTAAGGCAATCTCTTTAAGGTGCGGAACAGCAGAAGTCATTTTGACGAGGGCGCTAGAACCTGCTCGGCACGGAGTAAAAGCGGAGTAATAAGTGAACATACCGGCATTAGAAGGCATCAGGGTGCTGGATTTGACACAGATGGCGCCTGGTGCCTTTTGTACAATGATTTTGGGCGACCTCGGCGCCGATGTGATAAAGGTTGAATCCCCTACTGAGGGGCGCGGTCTTAAAACACGCGGCTCACCCAAGCGAGATGATGCTATTGAAAAGAGAAAAGAGGCGGCTTATGATCCTCTTCGGCGTAACAAGAAAAGCATCGTCTTAAACTTGAAGTCTCCCGATGGCCTTCAAATTTTCTATCGCCTGTCAAAAAGGGCTGATGTTATCCTTGAAGGATTTAGACCCGGGGTTGCCGAACGTCTCAAAATAGATTACAAAATTGTAAGCAAATTAAACCGGCGCATCATTTACTGTTCTCTTAGCGGGTACGGCCAAGAAGGACCATATCGTAATCTCCCCGGGCACGATATAAACTATCTTTCTATAGGTGGCGTCCTTGATTTGCTTGGTTATCCAGAGGAACCTCCGGTTATACCCCTGAACATAGTGGCTGACTTTGCCGGGGCGAGCTTATATGGTGCACTGGCTATCATGGCGGCATTGCTGGCTAGAGGTAAGACGAAAAGGGGACAGTATATAGATATATCGTTCACCGACGGCGCTATATCTCTAGTGCCCTTCTTTTCGCAATATTACCTTCTCAGGGGGAAAGTGCCTCAAAGGGGTAAGACCGCGCTTCATGGAGCCTATCCTTATTATGGGGTATATAAAACTAAAGACAAAAAATATATCAGCATTGGCTGTCTCGAACCTTTTTTCTGGGAAAATCTTTGTCGAGCGCTTGGCAAAGAAGAATATATTTCCTATTGCTATTCCCCAGAGCACTATTTTCTTGGGCCTGAAGATGGGAAATGGCAGGAGGTTTACTCTTGGTTAAAGGATACCTTCATAACTAAAACGAGAGACGAATGGTTCGATTTCCTGACTAAATATGACGTACCGGCAACAAAGGTTAATACGCTTGATGAGGCTTTCTCTGACCCTCAGATAGTCCAGCGTGAGATAGTGGTTGAAATCGAAGATGCTACTCTAGGAAAGGTAAAACAAGTTGGTAGCCCGATAAGGTTGTCGGAGACGCCGATTGCAATTAGAAGTCTGTCCCCATTTTTGGGTCAGCATACCCGAGAGATACTGCTGGAACTTGGTTACGACGAAGAGCAAATTAAGAACTTCTATCGTCAGGGCGCAGTGGCCTAGTTTAAAGGCACAGAATATAAGCCTAATGAATCAAACAATCAGTATAAAGTAAGAGTGGTTCAAGCGTGTCTTATTTGACGTATAATCCCACAGTTTATAAAATAATGAGCGGCGACAAATACTATGAGGGAAGACGATGGATAGCGAGCAAAAAAGTGAGAGTATGTTATCTCCTTATCGAGTTCTGGATTTAGCAGGTGAGAAAGGATTGCTCTGCGGCAAAATCCTGGGGGATTTAGGGGCGGATGTGATAAAGGTGGAGAGACCTAGAGGAGACCCGACACGAAATATCGGGCCCTTTTATAAGGATATACGTGACCCGGAGAAGAGCCTTTACTGGTTTGCCTTTAATACCAGCAAGAGGGGTATAACTCTGAACATTGAAAAACCCGAAGGGCAGGATATATTTAAAAAGCTGGTCGAGAAGGCAGATGTTGTTATTGAGTCTTTTTCACCGGGTTACATGGATACATTAGGCCTGGGTTATTCCAGCTTAAGTCAGATAAACCCAAGGATTATACTGACTTCGGTATCTCCTTTTGGACAGGAAGGGCCTTACAGGGACTATAAAACTTCTGACTTGGTTTCTATGGCTTTGAGCGGCGTTTTGTACATAACTGGCGATGCCAATCGGCCACCAGTCAGAATAAGCTTTCCAGTGGCATATCAGTTTGCCGGGACGGAGGCTGCACTGGGAACGCTGATGGCGCTTTACTATCGGAACATAACTGACGAGGGGCAGCAGGTTGATATCTCAACACAATGGTCTATGAACCCGGCTCAATATGATGTAATAGGCTGGTGGGCTGCGCTTAAGAAAATCTACAAGCGCCAGGGGCCATTTTTAATACGACCCAATACCGGAATCATATTCAGGCAACACTGGCCCTGCAAAGATGGGTATGTAACC
>VGKK01000144.1 GCA_016867095.1 Candidatus Omnitrophota bacterium
CATTGGGGTCTTGCCTTAGGGTATGCCTTAGGGATTCGGCGAATGAACGCGTGTCCGAATAAACTTCCCTTTGCTTGATGATGCTTTTTTTATTACTGTGTATAAATTCAATAGGGTCTTCAATGCAAACAATCAGGCATTCCTTCTCATTATTAATCAAATCAATCATTGTGGCTAAGGTGGTAGTTTTTCCTACTCCTGTCGGCCCGGTAACCAACACTAATCCATTGGGCTTACGCGCCATTTCCGTGACAATCGGCGGTAATCCCAATTCATGCACGGTAGGTATTGCCAGCGGCACCCGCCTGAACGCCGCCTCCACCGAGCCTCTCTGGATGTGTAAATTAACGCGGAATCTATCCACGCTGGGAAGGGCAAGGGAAAAGTCCAGCTCTAAATCCCTTTCAAATATCTCTTTTTGCGGATTAGTCAATATCCCGTAGATCATTTTCTTCAAAGATTCCTTATCTAAAACAGGCAGGGTTGTCCGGTGTAATTTGCCGTCAACACGCAATATCGGCGGCTCTTTCTCCGTAATATGTAAATCCGAGGCCTTTTTTTCAATACACAGCATCAATAAATCGCGTATCTCCATAATACCTCCCGTGATATACTTTACTTATAGCTTTGACTCATTGCGAGTATCAGTCTATCAGAATATCAGAGCGAGAAAATCAGATTATTAGAATACCAGAAATGAATAAATTTCGCGTTTTTTCTGATAATCTGATACTCCAATAATCCCGTTCTGATACTCTGGTCCTCTGATATTCGCTTAAAAGACGCTATCTTAATATTATAAATATCTCCTTGGATCCGTAATCTCTCCTGCTATCGCGGAAGCGGCGACAGTAGCGGGAGAAGCCAGGTAAATAAAGGCGCTGGGATTGCCCATCCTGCCGATAAAGTTGCGGTTGGCGCTGGAGATTACCACTTCTCCATCAGCCGGTATGCCGCAATGCGTGCCCACGCAGGGGCCGCAACCGGGAGAAATAACCACTGCCCCGCTTTTAATAAAAACATCTATGATACCGGACTTCATTGCCTCTAAAAGTATGGCGCGCGAGGCCGGCGCGACAATAAATTTTATCCCTGCCGCCACTTTTTTTGATTTTAATATCCGGGCGGCTACCGCCAAATCAGAAAACCTGCCATTAGTGCAAGTGCCTAAAAAGGCCTCATTTATCTTTGTGCCTTTTAATTCTTCTGCCGGCACCACATTATCTACGGTATGCGGCCGGGATACTTGCGGCTTAAGCCCGGAGATATCATATTCCAGGGTTTGGCTATATCCGACATCCCTATCGGGAACTATCGGTTTTATCTTACGGTTTTTTACCGCCCTTATTTTCAGCCAATCCAGCGCCTTTTTATCCTGGGGCATAAAGCCGCATTTCGCGCCCATTTCCACTACCATATTGCAAATAGTAAAGCGGCCATCCATATCCAAAGCCTCAATTACCGGGCCGCAAAACTCTATAGCCTTATAAGTCGCGCCGTCCGACTTTACCTGCTTGATAATATAAAGAATGATGTCTTTGGCAAATACGCCCCGGGGGATTTTTCCCTTTACGATTATTTTAACCGTTTCCGGGACTTTTAGCCAGTTTTTTCCTGTGGCCAAAGTCACGGCTAAATCCGTAGAGCCGACACCCGTAGCCAGCGCGCCCAAAGCCCCGTAAGTGCAGGTATGGGAATCCGCGCCAAAAACTAAATCTCCCGGCAGGACCATTCCCGATTCCGGGATAACCTGATGGCAGACCCCGCAGCCGATGTCATAGAGCCTGGCCTGGCTCAGCGCGGCAAAATCGCGCATCTTCTTATGCACCCTAGAGACTCCTTCGCTTGGCGACGGCGCGCTATGGTCAATAACCATGCAAAATTTTGTTTTTAACCGGCTTACCCCCATTTCCTTAACCCGGTCAATAATAATCGCCGAGGTCCCGTCCTGGCCAAAAGTAAAATCAATATCGCATACGGCAAAATCCCCTGCCTTTAAATCCCGCCCCGCATGCCGGCTTAATATTTTTTCCGCGATTGTCTGGGCCATGGTTATAACTTAGCCACCCACTCTTTTATCCTGTCCATACCCTTTTCTATCTGCTCTATCCCTGTGGCAAAACTCAGGCGCACGCAATCATCCCTGCCGAATCCCTGGCCCGGAATAACCGCCACCAATTCTTCATCAAGCAGCCGGCCGGAAAAAGCCAGAGAGTCAAGCCCGGTCTTAGAAATATCGCAGAATACATAAAACGCGCCTTCAGGAATGATAAAACTCATTTTTTTAATATCTTTTAGCCGGCCAATAATGTACTCTCTTCTCTTTTGAAATTCCC
>VGKK01000145.1 GCA_016867095.1 Candidatus Omnitrophota bacterium
TGAAGAGGCTAGGATTTCCAGGAATTGCAATAACTTATTTATTTTTTGGTTTAAGCTTTCAGGATATTACACTTTTTTCAAGGAGCGCCGCCATGGCCGGTAAGCGTATCCTTATCTTTAACGTAAATTGGCTGGGAGACGTATTATTTTCTACCGCCGTAATCAGGAATATCCGGCGTAACTTCCCCGGAAGCTTTATCGCCTGCATTATACCCAGCCGCTGCTATCCGGTTTTAAAGGGCAATCCCTATTTAGACGAGGTGATTATTTTTGACGAAGATGACCGGCACAAGGGCGCGTTGACCAAGTTAAAATTTGTGCAATTCTTAAAAGGCAAAAAGTTTGACACGGCGTTCTTGCTGCACCGCTCCTTTAGCCGGGCGTTAATCTGCCGGCTGGCGGATATACCCGAGAGGTTAGGCTACTATACCAAGAAAAGGGGATTTCTTTTAACCAGTAAAATTATCGCGCCTAACAAGGACAGCCTGCACCGGATAGATTATTATCTGGGTATTATTGAAAAGGCGGGCCTGCGGGTGGAAGACAGGTACACCGATTTTTTCCTCAGCGAAGAAGACGGGGCGCCCGTTGACGAATTTTTAAAGAAGAATTCAGTCGCTAAAGAAGATTTTTTAATCGGGATAAACCCCGGAGGCAATTGGCTCCCCAAGCGTTGGCCCAGGGAATATTGGGCCGTTCTGGCGGATAAGCTGGCAGGGGGCTTACGCGCCAAAATTGTGATTACGGGAGGGCTTAACGATTTGCCCCTTGCCGGAGAGATCAAAAACTTAATGAAGGCCGCGCCTATTATAACCTGCGGCGTATTTAATTTAAAGCAATTGGGCGCATTAGCCAGGAGGCTGGATTTATATATCAGCGCCGATAGCGGGCCGCTGCATATTGCCAATGCCGTCGGCGCCAAAAGAATAATCGCGCTGTTCGGGCCTACCAGCCCGGCTATTACCTGCCCATACCCGATGCATAATGTGGCGATCCTGCAGAAAAAAGTAGGCTGCCAGATTCCCTGTTACCAGGTGTGCTGTACGGACAACCACTGTATGAAATCTATTACTCCCGACGAGGTTTTAAACGCGGCAAAGAGAATGATAAAGCGATGAATAAAGCGGCTGCGGTAAAGAAAATCCTCTTTATCAGCTTAAGCAATATCGGCGACGCCATCCTGACTTTGCCGGCCCTGGATTTTTTAAGGCAAAAGTTCCCCGAAAGTAAAATCACGGTAATGGCCGGCCCCCGCCCAAAAGAGCTCTTTTGCGGTAATCCTCACATAGACAGGCTCATTGTTTATGATAAGCGCGCCAGATTAAAAGAAAAGATAAAATTATTCCGCCAGCTCAATAAGGAAAAATTTGACCTGGTGGCGGATTTACGCAATAGTTTTTTCGGGGCGTTCCTTTCTGCCCGATACCGCACTTCTCCTTTACGCTTTGTTCCCAAAAATATCAGGCATATGAAGGATAGGCACCTTTATAGGATACGGGATACGGAATGCCGGGCGCAAGAGGCAAAGAAACATCTTTTATCTATAAAACCCGAAGATGAAGCATATATCCAGAAGGTATTGGAAGAAAATAATATAAAGAAAGAAGATAGAATAGTCGTAGTCGCCGCCGGAGCGCGCAGCCATATTAAAAGATGGGCAAAGGAAAAATTCGCCGAGCTGATTTCCTCGCTGATAAAGGAATTCGGGGTAAGGGCGGTTTTAGTCGGCGATAAAGATGATATCGCCATAAATAAATATATCAGCGAACATATGCCGCAGCCCTTACTGGATTTAACCGGCAAGGCCAGCCTGGCCCAGGCAGCCGCTTTATTAAAGAGGGCGCGCCTGTTGATTACCAATGACAGCGCGGTTTTGCATTTGGGGAGCTATCTGGATATTCCCATTGTGGCGTTATTCGGGCCCACCGATGAATTAAAATACGGCCCCTGGTCGCGGACGTGTGCCGTCGTAAAAAAGGGAATTTTTTGCCGGCCTTGCGAAAAGGCGCAATGCCGCTTCGGCACTCTTGAATGTCTGAATCTGGTAAAAGTGGAAGATGTATTGAGACAGGTAAGAGAAATGTTAAATTCCAAATTCCAAATCACAAATTCCAAACAAATTCCAAATTCCAAATCCAAAATTCCAAACCAATACAAAAGAATACTTATTGCGCGCACGGATAGGATCGGAGATGTAGTCTTATCCACGCCGGTAATCCAGGCCTTACGCCAGGCATACCCTTCCAGTTATATTGCGATGATGGTCAGCCCATCGGCCAAGGATATTGTGGAGGGTAACCCCTATTTAGACGAAGTAATAATTTATGATAAAGC
>VGKK01000146.1 GCA_016867095.1 Candidatus Omnitrophota bacterium
CGGATACGCCGATTCCCAGGCCGCTATTGAAGCCCAGGAATTGGGCAAGGTGATCTTAAAGCCCTTCGGCAGCAAGGAACTCCTGGATTCCATCACGGAGTATATTTAAAATGGCCGGTAATATTCTCATTATTGATGACGATAAGCTGATTGCCGTAACCTTAAAGCGGTTATTGACGCGGGAAGGCTATGATGTGGCCACCGCGCATAGCGGCAAGCGGGCGCTGGCGCTGATGGAGAAATTTGATTTTGACCTGGTGATGTCGGATATCAAAATGCCGGAAATGGACGGGATAGAAACTGTAAAGAAAATCAGGGAATACCTGGCGCAAAGCCATAAAAAACCCATCCCGGAAATCTTTATCACTGCCTACGCCAAAGAAGAGATTTATCAACAGGCGCTGGAGCTGGGCGCCTGCGGCTACATAGAAAAGCCGTTTGACATTAAGGCGCTCTTATTGACCACAAGGCAAGCGCTGGAAAAAGGGGCCTAAATTTACCCCTGAAAACCCCCTCAGATATGCTATACTTAGCTTATTAAACACCCCTGCCACTTACTTTCCCAAATCAATTAAAAATCCTTGAGTTAAGACGCGGATGGGTATATAATTTACTCAATAAAAGAGAATCTATAAAGAAGGAGTGCCAAAGATGGCCAAGAATATTTTGGTAATTGACGATGAACAACTAGTCATAGAAAGCTTAAGGCGGCTGCTGAAAAAAGAGGGCTATGATGTGACTATCGCGTTGAACGGCAGGGAGGCGCTGGAAAAAATTACGCAAGCTGAATATGACCTGGTGATCAGCGATATCCGGATGCCCGAGCTTGACGGCATTGAGATAATCAAAAACATCAGAGAGTTCTTAAGGCAGAATAAAAAGAAAGCTATCCCTGAAATCCTCATCACCGGCTATTCAGACGAGGAAATTTTAAAACAGGCGCGACAGTTGAAAGTGGCGGATTATATCTATAAACCATTTGATACCAAAGAGTTCCTGGAAATTATAAAAAAGAATATTTAATAAAAGAGCCTATGCCTACCAACGGTTTTACCGCGTCTAAACAAAAGGAATTCATCTTTGAGTTAGTGGTTACACAGGGCGATATTACTCCTTACGGCAGCGCCTCGTTTATTAATTATGTCAGGTGGTATAACATCGCCCGGGATGCCTTATTGCAGTGGCGCAATTTAGGCCTTGATGAGGCCTTGCGCAATATCGTGGAAACCGAGGCCTCGCTTTGCGACATCCAATACAAAAGAGAGGCCATACTTCAGGATGAAATCATCATAAAAGTTAACAGCTCGGATATAAGGCAGGATGAATTTACGCTTCTTTTTACGCTGATCAGAAAAGCCGACGCCCTGCTCATCAGCCTGGGCAAGCAGAAGATAAAATTCCGCAATTTTAAGACCGGCGAGATACTGAATTTACCCGCGGCATTTATTGACAATGTCCTTAAGCCGATAGAGATTGATGAAAAGAATTCGTTATATAAGTATTGACGCTGGGCGCAAAAAAAGCTTGAGTTTTTCTCAAGCCAAAGGCAAGTACGTCCTGCGTAATTACAAAGGCAAAATCTATACCTACCTGGAATAGCGGATTGCCTTTGAATCCGCTTATAAGGTCGGCACCCGTTTTATCCTGGAACTGCCTACCGCGACATAACCCTTTTAGCTGCATAAAGTTTAATCTCTGGAAAAAATTTACCCTTGAAAACCCCCTCAGATATGCTATACTTAGCTTATTAAACACCCCTGCCACGGATAAAGGGTTTTTATGTCCGAAGCGCAATCCAAAATAGGAATTTTCCCTGCCCGAGCTAACTCTGCGGCAGCTTTACTTCTTTTAGCCTTTTTCTGCCTGGGTATGGGACGCCTGCCGCCCCGCAGGCCAGCGCCCGACACTACCCCACCCGTAGTCTCCATCACTTCCCCCTTAAATAACGCCTCTCTTCAAGGCATTGTCAATATAGAAGTCAAGGCCACAGACAATAAAGCCGTAAATAAAGTAGAATTCTATATAGATGGCAGCTTAAAGTCTTATGATAACAGCCTGCCCTATAGTTATTCCTGGGATGCCTCTTTTGCCTCCAGCGGCAAGCATACGCTTAAGGTCATTGCCTATGACAACATTGGCAACTCCGCCTCAAAACAGATAGAAGTTAATATCATTAATATCAGCCCGCCGCCTCCGCCACCGCCTCAAGGCCCTGAACTTACTATTTCCTCTGCCACGGCCTCCAGTTACTCCGGCGCTTATTCTGCGGCAAAGGCCATAGATAAGAGCCTGTCCACCTACTGGATGGGGAAATGGAGCTTTTTC
>VGKK01000147.1 GCA_016867095.1 Candidatus Omnitrophota bacterium
CCAGTGTGGCCATTGCCGGCAATGAACACCGCCTGGGCGCAAATGAAGCACCGCCGGCGATTATCAGTGTTTATATCGGTGAGCAACTTACCCGTATCCTGGAGATGATCGAAAAGGGGATAAAGGGAAAGGTTTCCCGGCGCGCTATATTGGATTTAGGGATCGCTCGCCTGCCTAAGTTCAATAAGGATATGACTGACAGGAACCGGACTTCTCCCTTTGCCTTTACCGGGAACAAATTTGAATTCCGCACGGTGGGTTCATCGCAGAATATATCCACACCACTCACTATCATCAATACGATTATTGCCGACAGCCTTGATTATATAGCTAGAGAAATCAAAAAGAATTTAGGCGCAAGAAAAGATTTTGCTTCTGCGGTAATGCAGGTTATTGCTAAGGTAATCAAAGATACCAAGCAGATCCGCTTTGAAGGCAATAATTACTCGGTAGAGTGGGCCAGGGAAGCGAAGAAGAGGGGGTTGGCGAATACTGCCTCTACCGTCGAGGCCCTAGGGGCTTATATCAAAAAAGAGAATATCGCCCTTTTTACCAAATACCATATTTTTTCCCAGGAAGAAATTACTGCCCGCTATCAGATCTGGGTGCATATGTATAATCTGCTTCTAGAAATCGAGGCAAACACTCTCAATGAAATGCTCAATGCCAGCATCGTCCCGGACGGGCTCAAGTATCAGAAACTCCTTCTAGACAGCCTTGCGGTCCTAAGTGTATTGAAGAATAGAGTCAAGGTTAATCTGAACAAGGCGGCATTAAAGGACCTTAAGGACCATTTGGCGGATGTGGGGCGCAAGATATATTATATAAGGCGCAACGCCAAGGTTCTGACGAGGCTTCTTGAGCGGGCAAAGAAGTTAGAGGATGTGAAGCGCGCAAAACTTTATTTTACCGAGCTTAAGCCGCTTATGGAGCATATCCGTAGGCATGCGGATGAACTGGAATGTGTAGTCTCAGATGAGGGTTGGGAGCTGCCGAAGTACAGAGAAATGCTCTTTGTGAAATAAATACTTGACAAAAAAGCTCCAGGTGTTATACTTACTCTTGAAAGCACTGCGTTAGTGCTTTAGAGGTACAGAGGCGAAGAAGCGTTCTTGAAAAAGGGCGCTTTTTTTGTTTTCTGAAACCTTAAATTTTCGGCGTTCGAGAAGCAACGGATAATGACGCAGCCATAAAACCAATTTCTGCTTGACAAGGTAAATTTTGCTGATAATATAGTGCCTTAAACTAATTTCCTCTGCATAATCAGGCAGAATGAGTATGGTAATTTAGCAAATCCAAAGGACAATGGCGTCCCCTATCTGGATAAGGGGGGCGCTATTTTTTTCTTCAGATGGCCAAAATAATCAGCTATAAGTCACTGGTGAATGTTCATAATACCGCAATCGGCAGGCTTGATGTCGGGGCCGCCGATATTGCCCGTAAGGCAAAACCCGGCCAATTCGTAGCCCTCATGGCGAGGGAGAACGGGGAGAGGATTCCGCTTACCATAGTAGAGAATGATGAGGCAAGAGGGATAATTACGCTTATCTTTCAGGAGGCAGGCCTTACTACGAGCCTGCTTGGTAAGCTTAAATCCGGAGATTCTCTGTATTCAATAGTCGGGCCTCTGGGGCATGCCACCGAAATCAAAAATTTCGGCAAGGTTATAATCGTTGGCGGCGGGGTCGGGCTTGCGGAGATTCTTCCGGTTGCCCGTGCAATGAAAGATGCAGGAAATCATGTCACGACCATAATCGGGGCAAGGAATAAAGATATACTGATCCTGGAGGAAGAATTAAAGGCGGCATCCAGCGAGTTATATGTTACTACCGATGACGGTTCCTATAAAAGAAAAGGTTTTACTACTGATGTCCTGACCGAACTCTTAAATAAAGAAAAGTATGACCTGGTTTATGCGGTCGGGCCCATACCCATGATGAAAAGGGTAGCTTTGGTGACCAAGGGTTACGGGGTCAAGACGATTGTTTCCCTTAATGCTTTAATGGTTGACGCTACCGGGATGTGCGGCTGTTGCCGGGTGACGGTGGGTGGTGAACTTAAATTCAGCTGCGTGGACGGGCCGGAATTCGAGGCTCATGCCGTGGATTGGGAAGAGCTGGAGAAAAGAAACAGGATTTATGCCGGTAAAGAAAAACATATCTGTAAGTTAAATCAATAAATATGGAAAAGAAAGAAGCGCAAAAAGTAAGGGAACGCCCGGCGCAGGAGAGGTCGTGTAGTTTTGAGGAGGTGGTTTTAGGGTATAGTGAAGATGAGGCCCTAAAAGAAGCTTCCCGGTGCCTGCAGTGTAAGACTCC
>VGKK01000148.1 GCA_016867095.1 Candidatus Omnitrophota bacterium
TAAAAATTAACCCCGAGACCAATACCTTAATTCGTGAAGGCGTCAAGTCCATTATTAATCCCTTTGATATGTACGCCATAGAAGAGGCAGTTCGCCTTAAGGAAAGGCTGGGCGCAAAGACCACTGTGATTACTATGGGGCCGCCGCAGGCCGAAGCAGCGTTAAGAGAGGCAATGGCAATGGGGATAGATGAGGGGATTTTAATCTCTGACCGCGCCTTTTCCGGAAGCGATACCTGGGCAACCAGTTATACCTTATCCTGCGCCATAAGAAAAATTGCCCAATTTGACCTGGTGATTTGCGGGAAACAGGCCTCTGACGGCGATACCGCGCAGGTAGGGCCGGGGATTTCCGCGCACTTAGATATTCCCCAGGTTACCTATGTGAAAAAAATAGAAGAAATAAACCCCGTTAGAGACACCGCTAATGCTAATGATAAAACGATAGTCTCTAACGGGGTAAAAGATAATACGCTGCGCGTGGAGCGGATGATGGAAGAGGGTTTTGAAATTATCCAGACGCCGTTACCGGCATTATTGACCGTGGTCAAAGAAATCAACGAGCCGAGGTTACCCTCGCTTAAGGGCTTGATGCGCGCTAAAAATGCCCAGATTACCCACTGGACCGCTAAAGATATTGCCGCAGAGAACGCCAATGTCGGCCTGGATGGTTCGCCCACGCGGGTAGTCAAGATTTTTACTCCGCCCCAGCGCGCCGGCGGACAGATTTTAAGCGGCGATACGCAGGAGATAACTGAAAAGTTAGTTAACTTGCTTAAGAATGAAATATAGATTTGTGTAATGTGTAAAGTGTAACGTGTAATGTGGGTGTAATGCAAATAAATGTGTAATGGAAATACAAAATAAAACAGTTTTTGCATTACACAAGCAACCGTTACACCAGCGTTACACATTACACATTTAACATTACACAATTAATACGATGTCTATCCAAGTCATTATAGAGAAGTGCACAGGTTGTGGTTTGTGCGTCAAGGCCTGCCCTTTTGACGCTATCCGCGTTGTGGACAAAAAGGCGGTAATTGACCTTAATAAATGTAACCTGTGCGGCGCCTGTGTGCCGGCCTGTAAACTTAAGGCAATACTGCTGGAGAAGACAACTAAGGTAGCATCAAGTGCTGGTCTGCGGGATTATAAAGGGATTTGGGTATTTATTGAGCAGAAAAAAGGTAAAGTCCAGTCCATTTCTTATGAGCTTTTAGGCAAGGCCCGGGAATTAGCCGCCAAGCTTTCCTGTGAGGTGAGCGCGGTATTCATCGGCCATAATTTAGCTGACCAGCTGGATGAGGTAATCTGGCATGGCGCGGATAATATTTACCTGGTGGAGGCGCCGGAACTGGCGAATTTCCAGGATGAGCCGTATACCAATATCCTGGTGAAATTAATCAAGGAGCATAAGCCGGAGATTTTACTTTGCGGGGCAACGGCTATCGGCCGTTCTTTAATCTCGCGGGTGGCGATTAATATCAAGGCCGGCCTGACCGCGGATTGCACCGGCTTGGATATTGACCCCCAGGAAAAGATACTTTTGCAGACCCGGCCGGCGTTTGGCGGCAATATTATGGCTACGATTATCAGCCCGGGCTATCGTCCGCAGATGGCCACAGTACGGCATAAGGTAATGCAGCCGCTGCCCCCGGATAAGCGCCGTAAGGGTAAAATTATCCGTGAAAATTTTGAGAGTAAGCTTTATTTTTCGCGCACCAGGCTTTTAGATATCGTGGATGAGATAGATAGCCTGGTGAATTTAGCCGAAGCTGATATTATCATTTCCGGCGGCCGCGGTATGGCCGGGCCGGAGAATTTTAAGCTCTTAGAAGAACTGGCGCACGTATTAGACGCGGCCGTAGGCGCTTCGCGCGCCGCGGTAGATGCCGGATGGATGCCTTATTCGCACCAGGTCGGCCAGACCGGCCGCACTGTCGCGCCCAAATTATATTTTGCCTGCGGTATCTCCGGCCAGATCCAGCACCTTGTCGGTATGCAATCCTCCAAAATTATTGTAGCTATCAATAAAGACCCGGATGCCCCCATCTTTAAGGTCGCTACCTACGGCATTGTCGCAGACCTCTTTGAAGTTATCCCTGCCTTAATCGCAAAATTCCAACAAAGCGCGCATAAATAGCCTGGAAGCGGAGTCTCGCTAAATGTTCCGCCTTCGGCGGGGTTAATCCGCCCCCACCGTTTTGATTCGCTTTTGCGAATGCAAAACGAATCAGCGGGGAGCGTATAGAGAGGAATGTGCTCTTACTCCGCTT
>VGKK01000149.1 GCA_016867095.1 Candidatus Omnitrophota bacterium
ATCTTGGCTAACCAGTTAGGCCAAGCCCTGGAAAACGCCCGGCTATTTGAAAAGACCTGGCGGGCCCAGCAGGGCCTGGAAGACAGGGTCAAAGAGAGAACGCACGAATTAACTTTGGCTCTGGAAGAGGTCAAAAAAGTAAGCAAGCGTAAAACCGACTTTATCTCCAGTGTTTCGCATGAATTAAGGACTCCCCTGACCTCAATAAAAGGCTACGCGTCAATATTACTGGCCGGGAAATTAGGCAAATTAGAACCGCAGGCCCAGGAACGCCTGGATAAAATAAACCGGCATAGCGATGAACTTGTGCACCTGGTTAACGATCTGCTGGATATTTCCCGAATAGAAGCCGGAAAGATGATCATGAAACAGGAACAGCAGAATCTAAAAAATATCGCCGGGCAGGCGGTGGATTTATTATCTGGACAATTAAAAGAAAAACTAATAGAATTAACGCTGGATATCCCGGCAGATGCTGACAGGGTATTCGTAGACCAAAGCCAGATTGAACGCGTATTCATCAATATCATCGGCAACGCCATAAAATTTACGCCCCAAAAAGGCAAAATTACTATACGCGCCCGCAAAGTGGATAATGCCGCGCAGGTGGATATTGCCGACACTGGCTGCGGCATACCGCCGGAGGCGCAAGAGGCGATATTTGAAGAGTTTTATCGCGTAGATAACCCTATCAACCAGCAGGTGCGAGGCACCGGCTTAGGATTAACGCTGGTAAAATATATTATTGAAGCGCATAAGGGAAAAATCTGGGTAAAGAGCGGGCCGGGACAGGGCTCTACATTTAGCTTTATCCTGCCCAGCTCGAGTTAAATATGGCGATAAAAATACTGGTAGCGGATGATGACCCTGATATCAGGGATGTATTAAAGCTTACTCTTTCTGAGGAAAGTTATGAAGTCTTTGAGGCCGCGGACGGCGAAGAGGCGCTAAAGGCCATCCAGACAAAATCGCCTGACCTGGTATTATTAGACTATAAAATGCCGAAGATGGATGGCCGTGAAGTCTGCCGCCGCATCAAAAAGGACTTGCTCCTCAGGCACTTGCCCATAGTAATGGTTACCGCCAAGGGAGATACCGACGATAAGGTGGGCGGTATTGATGCCGGCGCAGATGACTATGTGGTAAAACCCTTTGAACCCAAAGAACTGCTGGCGCGCATCCGAATGATTATCCGGCGCACTGAAAGAGACCTTGAGGCCAATCCCTTAACGCGGCTGCCGGGAAATGTTTCTATCATAAACGAACTCTCCCGCCGGCTGGAAAGTAAGTCATTCTTCGCGGTCTGTTATTTAGACCTGGATAAATTTAAATCCTACAATGACAAGTACGGCTTTGAGCACGGGGACGAGGTCATCCGGGAAACCGCCCGCATATTAATCCGCAGCGCCCAAAAATCCGGCAATCCCGACGATTTTATCGGCCATATCGGCGGAGATGATTTTGTCATTATCACCGCGCCCGAGGCAGTAGATAAACTCTGCGAAGCCATCATCGCCGATTTTGAGAAAATCTCCCCTTCTTTTTATAACGAAACAGACAGGGCAAAAGGGTATATCATGGCTAAAGACCGTAAGGGGATGGAACAAAAAATCCCGCTGCTCTCTATTTCTATCGGCGTGGTTACCAATGAATTCCACAAAATAGAGCACGTCGCTCAGATCGGCGAGATCGGCGCGGAGTTAAAGGCCTTTGCCAAACAGCTGGAAAGAAGCAACTACATAAAAGACAAACGCAAAGAAGAAAAATAACCTAAAAGAAAAAACGGGGCCAGAATTATTATTATTCTCTGGTCCCGTTTTTTTAGTGCGCGGGGAGGGAGTTGAACCCTCATGGGTTTCCCCACTACCCCCTCAAAGTAGCGTGTCTGCCATTCCACCACCCGCGCGTCACTCACTAAAGCTTATTCATCACTCGCAAGTCTAAACCTTCAAATACGGATAGATTTATCTAACACTTATATCGCTAGGCAATGACGTTCATTCCCCATAGGGGAAACTGCGTTTCCCCTTCTAGCGCTCCCCGCTATCGCGGGTCGCTGTCAACCCCTTCCTTCACCTGTAAGAGCTATACCTTGGAGAAAAAAGAAGCGTTTTTTCTCCAAGCCTCTTTTTCCAAGATTTTTAGCAACCGAACTTATTATACCTACTTCTATCCGCTATCGCGGATAACTGCTAA
>VGKK01000150.1 GCA_016867095.1 Candidatus Omnitrophota bacterium
ATTTTGTTCAAAAAATACTTATTTTAAAAAAGGGAGATGTTTTCTATATTTGGACCGTCATTTCTGATTATACCTCAGAGGAATGCAGAAAAATTATATATAAAAACGAGCTCAATTTAATGAATTTTTTATCTAAGGCCAAGTTTCATTTTGATTTTTATCTCATAGAATCCGAAGAAGTTGATGAGATAATATCCGCGGGGGCTCTCGTTATTTATAAAAGATAGATTATGAATAAGAGTCAATGCAAATTTTAGTTGAGATTGGGAATTCCCTCCGCATTAGCTCACCCGCAATTTTCAGGTGTAATAATATGTATACCCGCCGATAGATCGTCGCTTGTAGCGTCTCCTAATGCCTGAATTTTTTGGCGCTTTGCTATTTCCTGCTTAAGTTGCGCACGCAGAAGCTTAAGATAACGAAATCCCCGCATTTTCTGTAAGTGCGGTTCAAGCGCCAAGAGTCCGCTTGCGGCCCAACGCTGGATATGCGATCCACCGCGCCATCTGTCCACCTTATCGGTATACTGGCCCAATTGTGACATCACCGATTCAATACAATTGGTGGAAGATAGGCTTTTGCCTAATTCGGCATACAGCCCTAACTTATGAAGCGTTAGTGTTTCTTCCAGGCCTTCTTTGAGACTTGTCTCTGCAGACGGGTTGATATTATGTAATTCTGCAGCAAGTTTTTCCAGCGCGCGCAATGCTGCTTCGTATTTGATCTGCCTGTAGGCAGCGCGCAGTTTTGCCCGCCAGATCATCTGTAAACCTTTAGGCAGGTAGCCGACTACATTTTCAGTCTTATGGTAATGGCAGCGGTGGATTAATCCGCAGAGAGGAAATACCTGCTCGATGGCTTTCAATATCCCCTTAGAGCCATCAACGATAAACAAAAGTCCATCTTCATAGCGTAGCCCCCGTTCAATGAGTTTTTCCAAAAATTGCGCTATCGGCCTGTGGTTTTCCGTCGCCATCTGCTCAATTCCTAAGACAACCTTTGTTCCTTCAAGGGTTATTCCTAAGGCAATCATCAGCCCGTCTTCGGCAAAGCGTTTGCCGTCAATGATTATCGCTACAAAATCATATTTATCCAGCCGGCGTTCCTGTAATTGTTTAAGCCTGAGGCTTGAGGCATACTTGAAACGGCGTGAGAGACTTGAAGCGCTGATGCCGAACACTTCAGGCACCAGCTCCGCTGACTCCCGGTATTTGTGCGTGCTTAAACCGTTAAGCAATTTCTTGAAGACCTGTTCGTCTCCTTGATATGGCTCCTGGAATCTTTGGTAATACTCAAGCGGAATTTCAATGTTACGCAGTTTATTCCTGACGCGCGGAACTTCTATTGGGACCTTTTGATCTTGCAGGTATACCGAACCGGGTTGGCTGCCCCAGCGGACGTTTTCTTTCCCGTGGCGGCGTTTTTCTCCGGCAAGCGAAAGAACTTCTGCCTGCAGCTTTTCGTTCACAGCTTTTAAGCCTTCAGGGATGAGCGCCTGAATAAGTGCGACCCTCACATCAATATCATTAATCTGACCCAATTCCAGCATTTGCTTTAGCGCTTGTCTGCGCTCCCCAACTTTTACCTTCCATTTCCGCCGCTTTCTTGGTATACTCTCCATAAGCCCTCCTCCTTTGTAAAATGGTTCTTCCAATATACCCATTTTACGGAGGGCTTCCTTAAATCTCAACTAATTTTAGCATAGCTTCATGAATAAGAATAAGCATTTGTCAAAAGCTTTACATAATGAAGATTTCTTTGGAAGTTTAGATGTTGATTCGACTAAATTTAGGGATTGGTTAGTGACTGGGATTTTCTATGCAGCTCTTCATTATTACGAATCTTATTTTGCTGATTTAAATAAACATTCTCCCTCGCATGAGATATCGGATGACTGGATTGCTCAAGATAGCAAGTTAGCTTTGACTTACAATGATTATCGCGAATTGAAGCAATACCGTAGAGATGCTAGTTATAAAGCGAGGAATTTTACTCCACAAGAGATTAGAGATATAATTCTGCCACTTTTTAATAATATAAAGAAACAACTTCTTTGAGATTTTTGTTTTTGCTCTTTTAACCTTAAAAATTTTTCGAGGCGAAGGTTGTTGTGGGGCGGGCGTGCCCGCACCACGCCCGCCCCAGAAGTTTTGTTTTAAAGCATTGGCCCCAAAAGG
>VGKK01000151.1 GCA_016867095.1 Candidatus Omnitrophota bacterium
AGGATCGGTTGCCTCAATTTTTGGCCGCTCTTGCGGGTTGGGTAAATACTGAATAATGGCGTCTAAAATTTGCGGGATGCCTTTATCAGTTAAGGCTGACCCCCCTAATACCGGGAAAACATTGCGCCTAGTTACCGCCTGCCTTAATCCGGCGGATAATTCTTCTTGGGATAACTTTGCGCCTTCCAAATATTTTTCTAATAATTTATCGTCGCTTTCCGCTACCGCCTCTACCAGGGCCGCGTCCTCCAGAGAATCTACCAGCATAGCCCTCTTGGAAAGCCGGTCCTTTATTTCAGATAAGGCCTTGTCTAAATCCGCGCCTTCTCTGTCCAGCTTATTGATGAAGATAAGGCAGGGCAGGCCCGCTTCTTCCAAAAGCTGCCAGGCGCGCTCAGTGCCGACTTCCACTCCGCTATTGGCATCTACCACAATAACTGCCGCATCCACCCCGCGGATACCGGAGATGGCCTCGCCAAAGAAATCCGCGTAACCCGGCGCGTCAATCATCTGGATACGGTGTTCTTTATAATCGCAATATAACAGGCTGGAATTAATGGAGTTTTTTCTCTCTATCTCATCAAAGCCGTAGTCGCTTACTGTTGTGCCTTCGGCAATAGTTCCTTTGCGGTTAGTGGCTTTGCAGAAATAGAGCAGGCTTTCAGAAAGGGTGGTCTTACCGGACTGGGCGTGGCCTAAAAGAATAAAGTTCCTTTTCCTGGCAACATCCATAATACGCTGCTCCTCTATGGGTAATAAAAGGATTTATATTATATAACGGCAAAGAGGAAGGGTCAAGAAATAAAAAACGCGCCTATTCCAGGTAGGTGTAGATTTTGCCTTTGTAATTACGCAGGACGTACTTGCCTTTGGCCTGAGAAAGGATATAGTTGGGGCCCACGGGGATTTTACCGCCGCCGCCCGGGCCGTCAATGACATAGGTAGGCACCGCGTACCCTGAAGTATGGCCGCGCAGTTTCTCCATAATGTTTATCCCCGCGGCGACCGGGGTCCGGAAATGCTGCGTGCCCCTTACCGGGTCGCACTGATAAATGTAGTAAGGCCTGACCCTGACCTGTAAAAGCTCCTGCATAAGTTTTTTCATAATATAAGGCCGGTCATTTATGCCTTTTAAAAGCACGGTCTGGCTGCCCAGGGGAACCCCCGCGTCCGCCAGCATCTCGCAGGCGATTTTACAGTGCTTGGTAATTTCCTTGGGATGGTTAAAATGGATGCTCACCCAGATCGGCGAGTATTTTTTCAGCATATTGGCTAAATTTTCCGTGATGCGCTGGGGCAGCGTTACCGGCAGGCGCGTGCCGATCCTTAAAAACTCCACATGCGAGATGGCGCGTATCTTCTTGATTAAATTCTCAATCTCTTCGTCCTCTAATATGAAGGGGTCTCCGCCGGAAATTAAGACATCCCTAATCTTACGGTCTGATTTTATATATTCAACCGCGGCGTCAAACTTAGCAGGAGAATTACTTTCTCTATGGTCGCCTACCAGCCTCCTGCGGGTGCAATGGCGGCAATACATCGCGCAGTGTTCGGTCGCCAAGAGCAAAACCCGGTCAGGATAGCGATGCACCAGGTGCGGGGCAGGCGAGTCCCGGTCTTCTGCGCAGGGGTCGGTCATCTCGTGCGGCGAAACCACGGATTCGGAAATCACCGGCACTGCCTGGCGCCGCAGAGGGCAATTCGCGTCCTCAGGGTCAATTAGGCTCGCCCAATAGGGCGTAATCGCCATAGATAATCTTCCGCTGGCCTTTTTTATCCCTTCCTCTTCCTCTTTAGTTAATTTAATAATCTGGCTCAACTCTTCTTTGGCGGAAATTCTGTTTTTCAACTGCCAGCGCCAATCTTCCCAATCCAGAGGATTAACATCCTTATAAAGAGCAATCTGCTGATAATCAAGCGGCCTGCGGCTGGCGCGCGCCGCCGTCATTGTTTCGTTTTGCGATTTTTCAATGACTACAGTATTATTGCTCAATTTAACCCTTTCCTTTCTAAGGCGCTCATTAATATAGCCTCAATCAGGTCCTCATATTTCATCCCCGCGGCATAAGCCATTAAGGGGAAATTTGATTCGCGGGGATTAAGGCCGGGCAACGGATTTATCTCCAGCACATAAGGCGTATTATCCTGGCCTAAA
>VGKK01000152.1 GCA_016867095.1 Candidatus Omnitrophota bacterium
GGACAAGGACGCGGTATTGTATAATAAAAAAGGCTGCAAGGCCTGCAATAATACGGGTTTTAAGGGGAGGATGGCCGTCGGAGAAAGCATAGAGATAAGCCCCGCCATCAAGGAATTAATCACCGGCAATGCTTCCGAGCAAGATATACGCCAGGCAGCGGCAAAAGAAGATATGGTGAGCCTGAGGGAAAACGGGCTGCTTCTTGTCCGCGACGGCCTTACCACTATTGAAGAGGTCCTTCGGGTGACCTCTATGGAGTAAGAGCGGGTGGATATTGATAAACTAAAAGATTTTTTCCTGGGTAAAGATAAAGAAGAAAAAATGGCCCCCGCGGATTCTTTCCGTCCCCGCTATGGCTTAACCGAATCTCCCGACGATATCCAGGTAAAGAAGATGCTTTCGCTTTGCAAAGAGCTGGATATCCCCATGCTCAACCTTTCTAATTATAGCGTCCCTACGGGGATAATGGAGACATTTCCCGAAGAGACAGCGCGCACGCATAAGGTCATTCCGGTGGCCAAGTTCGGCAATATATTGACGCTGGCAGTAAGCGATCCTTTTGATATTGTGGCAGTGGACAGCATAAAGGCGATCAGCAAATTAGATATTCAATTGGTGTTAAGCACTCCTTCGCAGATCAGCAAGAGCATTGAGGATTATTACGGCCGGATTAATTTAGAAAAGGCCGTAGTCGGAGAGGAAGTTTCCGGCGCGGAGAGGGTCAAGTTAAAATCCGCTCTTGAGCAGGAAAAGGTGAATATTAAGGAGACAACCGAGCTTAGCCAGAAGACGCAAATTGTAGGCATAGTAAATGATATGTTAGCGCAGGCGTTGAAAGAGCGGGCCTCGGATATTCATATTGAGCCGTATCCTGATACCTTGAGAGTGAGATACCGCATTGACGGAGTCTTACAGGAAAAGAAATCCCTGGTGAAAAAGAGAGACGAACAGGCCATTATCGCCAGGCTTAAAATATTGGCTAAGTTAGATATTACCCAGAGAAGACTTCCCCAGGACGGCAGGATTTCCTTAAGGCTTGATTCGCGGGACATAGACCTGCGTGTTTCCGTATTGCCCCTGGTCACCGGCGAAAAAATGGTGTTAAGGATATTGGAAAAGGGCAGTTTGCAGCTGGATTTGGAGAGATTGGGATTCTCCACCTATGCCTTTGAGGCATTCAAAAAAGCCAGCATTAAGCCCCACGGGATGATCCTTCTTACCGGCCCGACGGGGAGCGGAAAATCAACTACGTTGTACGCGCTCTTAAACCGCCTGAATAACAACGAGAAAAATTTAATTACCATTGAAGACCCCGTAGAATACCATATGAAGGGCATTACCCAGATTCAGGTAAAGTCTGAGATAGGGCTGACTTTTGCCAATATTTTAAGGGCGGTCTTAAGGCAAAATCCCGATGTGGTCATGGTGGGCGAAATCCGCGATTTTGAAACCGTGGATATTGCCATAAAGGCGGCGTTAACCGGCCATCTAATCCTCAGCACTTTGCATACCAATGATTCGCCCAGCGCGATTGTGCGCTTAATGAATATGGGGGTAGAGCCGTTTTTAATCGCCTCTACGGTTACCCTGATTGCGGCGCAGAGGCTTTGCCGCAAGGTCTGCCCCGAATGTAAAGAGCCGCACCAGGTTTCCGTCGCCAGCCTCGTCGGCCTGCCGGCGGATTTTAAAGAGACCAAAGCCACTTTTTACCGGGGCAAGGGCTGCAAGCACTGTAATAATACCGGTTATTTCGGCCGCGTGGCAGTGGTTGAGGCATTGCTGATAGACGATACCTTGCGCCAGAAGATTTTAAAAAAGGCTTCGCTAGCGGAAATCCGCGAATACGCCCACCGGCAGGGGATGAAGACATTGCGCGAAGATGCCCTGGAAAAATGTTTAGCCGGAGAAATTCCCTTGGAGGAGGTTTTACGCGTTACTCCCGAAACCAGATAAGTAGTGCGAGGTAATAGCATGTTAAGAACGAGCATCAGAATATCAGATTACCAGAACGAGATTATCAGAGGACCAGATTATCAGAAAGAACGCATAATTTCTCCGTTTCTGATATTCTAATAATTTGATGCTCTCGCTCTGATATTCCGATAATCTGATATTCGCAATTAACGAGAAGC
>VGKK01000153.1 GCA_016867095.1 Candidatus Omnitrophota bacterium
ATTTTGCTGCAAAGCATTGAAATATCGTAAGTTATGTAAAACGCAAACTTACGAAAAAATAATTTTGAAAAAAAGTTAAAATTTAACAAAGTGGTGTTTTGAATTTTGCCTTGAACTTTTGAGATTTGACTTTTGAGTTTTTACTTAGCGTCCTTTATCTACTTCATCATATAGATGGTTCGCATAAAAAAAGGCCCCTCCAAAACTGTTTCCATAGAAGATGTTGCCCGTCTTGCCGGCGTATCCATCACCACGGTATCGCGCGTCATCAATAAACTCCCCAGCGTAAAAGAAAAAAACCGCCTGAAAGTCCAGGACGCCATAAAGCAGCTTAAATTTCAACCTTCGGTATTTGCGCAGCGCCTGGCTACCGGCAGGAGTAATGTGGTCATGCTGGTGGTGCCGCGCTACGAAGGCATATTTTATTCTTTTTACGCCCTGGAATTAATCCGCGGCATCGGCACGCTTTGCGACAGCTTGAAATTAGACTTATTATTCCACCTGACGGACGCGCGCGCCAGCCTTAATTTTCGGGGCACAAATGGCGTAATCTTCGCGGATATCATCGGCAACCGGGCGCAGCTGGAGGAGGCGTTGGCGCAGGGGCTGGCCTGCGTGGTAATCAATAATTATGTTGAGGATTTAGAGGTGGATTGCGTCGCTGTAGACAATATAAAAGGCGCGGAGAGCGCGGTTAATTATTTGATTAGCCTGGGCCATAAAAAAATAGCCCATATCAGCGGCGACCTGGTGACCCAGGCCGCGGCCCACCGCCTGGAAGGGTACAGGCGCAGCCTGAAGAAAAATAATATCCCCGTAAACGATGGTTATATATTTAAGACGGATTATTCCCGCGGCCAGGCGCGCGCCGCCGCGGAAAAATTAATTACTATGCCCGATCCCCCCTCGGCGGTATTTGTGGCCTCTGATTCCATGGCCCTTGAGGTAATGACGGTGCTGAGGGAGCAGGGAAAACAGGTGCCCCGGGATTTATCCATCGTCGGCTTTGACGATAATCCCTCAGGGCTTTACGGCCCGGTGGCGCTGACTACGGTCAGGCAGCCCCTGATTAAAATGGCCGAGGAAGGGGTAAAAAGATTAAGCGCGCTGATGGAGCCCAAGAAAAAGCCGAAAATAGAAAAGACCCTGTTGGCGACGGAACTGGTGATTAGGGAGTCTTGCCAGCCCCTGGCTTGATACAATTTGTTGTGTATTAAGCGTTAATATAATACTATATATTGTATTTTTTTCTTGACCCCGTTAGAAATTTATGTTATTGTTTAAGGCGAGGCGAAATTTCTGACGGGGTTGACAGCCAAATTGGGCAGCGCTATAATTTAAACGAGGGCATAAGTTATGGAGCTGGTTATAGTTGGCTTTAGCGACATAACTTATACGCCCGAATTTACCCCTGACATTTTTTAAGCTAAGAGTTATCTTATGACGCCAATCCATATTTAAAATGTCAAGGATCCAACTCGCATACGCTGTAATAGGCAAATAAACGATGGAAGCTATGATTTATGTCGCTCTTTTTAGAGCTCCATAAATCATATGCTCGTTGGAGGTGGACGATGAAATTAAAGTTATCCGAGAACGCCCTTAAGGTATTGGAGCGCCGGTATTTGAGCAAGGACGAAAAGGGCAAAGTCATTGAGACGCCCGAAGAGATGTTCAGGCGGGTGGCCGGAGCAATTGCCGTGGCAGACAAATTATACGGCAAAAGCGAAAAGGAAATTTCTGCCTTAGAGGAGGCATTCTTCCGGATGATGGCGGAACTGGAGTTTATGCCCAATTCGCCCGCGTTGATGAACGCGGGCAAGGAACTCGGGCAGCTTTCCGCATGCTTTAGTCCTGATCAGAAAATAATAGCCGAAGAGGGACCAAAATTAATTTCAGAGATAAAAATTGGAGATCGTGTTCTTACTCATCAAAATAGGTTTCGGAAAGTGACGGAAGTTTTCGTTAGAAAAGCAGATAGTATATATTCTATCTCGGCTTACAAACTCCCTACTTCAGCATTAAAGATAACGGCAGAACATCCAATATTAGCGATTAAAAAAGAAGACAAAAATAAATCTGGTCCACACTGGATTAAAGTAAA
>VGKK01000154.1 GCA_016867095.1 Candidatus Omnitrophota bacterium
TTTGAACGCATTAGGTTATCCAAAACAATAACTTTATTCTTAGGATTACTGCGCGCAAAAAATTCCGCGCAATGCGAACCCACTAAACCTGCCCCTCCGGTGATTAAAACTCTCATTGTCTCCTCCCATAGATTGCTAATTCCTCTAATATCTCAGTTGGCAATCTAAATATGTCCGATTTGCGATACGCCTCAATACTGGCCTGTTTATTGCCTATAAGATTATGGGCCTTTCCCAAATAGCCATAAACGGCGTTTCTCCATTTCGCGGGATGCTCCCGTGAATATAACTCTATCATTTTAGAAAAATCTCCCCCTTCAAAATAAAGCATCCCCAAAAAGAAAATAGCGTCCTCTCTGAACTTAGTTTGGGGGTATTTTTCCAACAGCGCGCGGTAATACTTTAATGCCAGGCCTTGCCGGTAAGCCAAGTGGTAATTTCTCGCCATAAAAAACAGCCTGAAGTCATTTTGCCCTGAATATCTTACTTTGAATTTTAAATATAAGTCCTGGTAGGCATTAAAAAAACGGCGCTTAAATAACTTAAAATATCCATCGCCAATACGGTCAAGTATATGCGCCTGCGAGATGGTCGGCACAGACCTTTGCAGAGCGGCGGGCATAGGAAACATCCGGCTAAACCAGCTGCAAAGATGCCAATACGTTGCCGGCTCATAGCGTTTTAGCGCTATCATCTTTTTTTGATTACCTATTAAATCGGGATGGTCGGACAACTCCTGAAGGGAAAAATGACTTGCCTTATCATCCTTAAATATGATATTTGTTGTGGTATCAAAAATACACCATTTACCATTCAGGTAAATCTCGTTTAAGGTATGGGGCGAAACGCCGTCTTTATCTAACAGCATCGCATAACGGCTGGGAATAGCTGCTACCCCTAATAACGCGTTCAAGGTGCGCGCCTGGAAATCACAATAGGCCTCGCCATAGATTAATGATTCCAAAGGCTTATATTCATATGGAGCGCCCTGCGCGTATTCATGGTCAATTACATATTGAAATAGCCTCAATACTTTTTCTTCGGCTTTTCCGGCGCCTGCCGTCTCTTTATCGGCGATAACATGGTAAAACAACCGGTAATATGCGTGGTTAGTTAACGGGCGAGAAACAAACAAGGAGATAACCGGAGACAACAGCAACAACAATAAGCCTGCTGCAAGTATGGCTAAAATAATCTTTATAATTTTACCCATTGGCGGTTTTTCTATTTCTGACTATCTCGCGATATTTCAAATAGCTTAAAAATTGATAAAGCGCGGCAAAATAAGCTACTGTAAACCCCATAAAACCATCTTTATAACCCCGCCTGCCGATATAGGTGCGCGTAAACCTGTCTACAGCGCGCCAGATAAATCTGCCCAGGCGCATCGGCTTATTCTGCTGAAACCATTTTTTGGCCTCGCGGGTAGTCTGATTATTCAGTTTCTGCAAAAAATCCTCCAAATTCCTATAAGAATAGTGGATGATATCTGATTTTAAATGGCCGCAAGGCTCATCCATAAAGGCCCGCGGGTGCACGTCCACTTCTTCATAGCGGAATTTATCTTTACGAAAAAGCTTTAATTGCGGGCTGGGGTACCATCCGCCGTATTTAACCCAATAATCGCCGATGTAATTCCTGCGGGGAATGGTAAAGCCGTTATATTTTACCGGGCCGTTGAGCGCATCCTTGATTTCCTCTTTAAGCCCTGGGCTTGCCCTTTCATCTGCGTCTAAACTTAAAACCCAGGGGTTTTTGGCCTGGGCATAAGCAAAATTCCTGTGCCTGCCTTCGTTATCCATTTTTTTAATGATTATTTTATCGGTGTACTGGCTGGCTATCTCCCGCGTCTTATCCGCGCTCTCGTCATCCACTACTACTATCTCATTTGCCCATCCCGCGACAGACGCAAGGCACTCCCGGATATTTCTTTCTTCATTTTTAGTCAATATCACTACCGATAAATTCACCCCGCCCTTACCTCTTAATCTATAACCCAGCCCTTAGTAAAGGCGGGGTTAATCATCGTAAAAATTCCTTTATAGAATGAATAATATAGTCCAATTCCTTCTTGGTTAAATCAGG
>VGKK01000155.1 GCA_016867095.1 Candidatus Omnitrophota bacterium
TAATCGGGGCGGCCAATATAGACAAGCTGGTCCTGGCGATAAGCGGCTCCGCGGCATTATCGCCGCTACTTTGCGCCATAGATGCCGGCATAGATATCGCCCTGGCGAATAAAGAGGCGATAGTGGCGGCCGGCCCGGTTATTACGCGCAAACTAAAAACAAAAAAGGCCAGGATTATTCCCATAGACAGCGAGCAGTCGGCGATCTGGCAGTGCCTGAATAACGAGGACCGCGCTAAAATAAAAAATATTTATTTAACCGCTTCCGGCGGGCCTTTGCGGAAAACTTCCCGGAATGATTTCCAGGGCCTTACTGTAAAACGGGTATTAAGGCATCCCCGCTGGAGAATGGGGGAGAAAATCACGGTGGACTCAGCCACCCTGATGAATAAAGGCCTGGAGGTTTTAGAGACGATGTTCCTGTTCGGCATAGGCCGGGATAAGATAAAGGTCATTATTCATCCCGAAGCGATAATCCATTCCATGGTTGAATTTATAGACGGGGTGGTGCTGGCGCAATTGTCCATTACGGATATGCGCATCCCCATTCAATACGCCCTTTCTTATCCGGAGAGGCTGGCCTGCGGTTCAACCGGCGTGGATTTTTATAAATTAAGGCGGTTTAATTTTGAAAGGCCGGATTGCAAAAAATTCCCTTGCCTGCAGTTAGCCTGGCGCGCGGCGCAAGAAGGCGGGACCTTGCCCTGTGTGCTCAATGCCGCCAATGAAGTCAGCGTTGAGGAATTTTTAAAGGGCAGGTTAAATTTTATTTCCATTCCTTACGTGATTGAAAGGGTAATGGATAGGCACCGTAATGTCAGGCAGCCTGATTTAGGCGATATAGAAGAGGCGGATACCTGGGCCAGGTTCCAGGCCCGTTGGGTTATTGATAAATTAAAATATCAATTGGTTATTGTTTGGTTATTGTATTTTGGAATTTGGTTATTTCATCTGGTTATTATAATATGATTACTTTACTTGTTTTTCTTTTTATCCTGGGTTTGCTAATTATTGCTCATGAATTCGGGCATTTTATTGTGGCCAAAAGAATGGGCGTTAAGGTGGAAAAGTTTTCTCTCGGCTTTGGCCCGGTAATATTAAAGAAGAAAAAGAAAGATACCGAATACAGCCTCAGCGCTATACCACTGGGTGGCTATGTAAAGCTGGCAGGCGATAGCCTGGAAGAATTTAAGGGCAGGAGTTTTGAATATTTTGCCCAGCCTCCGGGCAGGCGTTTCTGGATAATTTTCTTTGGTCCGCTTTTTAACTATGTATTGGGGTTTTTATTTTTCTGGCTGGTATTTTTTGCCGGCTATCCGACATTAACTACCAGGGTAGGCGGCTTAGTTGACGGTTTCGGCGCAAAGGAGGCCGGGGTAAAGGCCGGCGATAAGATTATTGCCGTGGACGCGCAGCCCGTAGAATTCTGGGAAGATTTGCAGGACGTTATCCAGGATAAAAAAGAGGCGCAAAAAGTTGCGCTTTCGGTGTTGCGGGATAACAAGGTATATACGCTGACCGCGAATATCAGGGAGAAAAAGATAGATGATCTGTTGGGCCAAAAACGGAGCGTCGGTTTATTGGGCATCACCGCCTCCGATGAAGTGGTAAAGGTCAGGCACGGTTTTTTTGCCTCTTTTCTTTTGGGGCTGGATAAGACCTGGAATTTGACTGTCTTAACTTACCAGGCGCTCTTTAAGATGGTAACCGGCAAATTATCCATACGCCAGTCAGTAACCGGCCCCCTGGGTATTTTTTATATTACCTCTAAGGCAACCAGCGTCGGCATTATCGCCGTGCTGCAGCTTATTGCCGTCTTGAGCCTGAGCCTGAGCATCTTTAATCTTTTGCCGTTACCGGTGTTAGACGGCGGGCATATTTTGCTGCTGGGCCTGGAGAAGATAAGGGGAAAGACTTTGAGCGCCAAGACCGAGCGCGTGGTTACGCGGGCCGGCCTTAGCCTGATTGCCGCCCTGGCCATACTGGTCAGTTATAACGACATCGTCAGGTTTTTCGGCGATAAGATTGCCCGGGGATTTA
>VGKK01000156.1 GCA_016867095.1 Candidatus Omnitrophota bacterium
GAATATGTCAGCAAATTAATAGCCGCTTTCGGCCTTTCTAAAAAAAGCGTAGAGTTTGATTCTTTGGACGGCGAGCCCGCCTATATATTCTTTTTGCTGGTAGCGCCGCAGGATTCCGCCGGCCCGCACCTGAAGGCCCTGGCGCGGATTTCCCGGCTTTTAAAAGACAAATATTTTCGCGATAACCTGCGCGCCTGCACGGACGACAAGTCTATTATAAAAATAATCAGCCAGGAAGATGAAAAGAAAGTTTGAAATAAAGAGAAAAATAAAAGATAAATTTAAGTGGCTGTATCCGGGGATAGGGGTAAAGCGCTGGATTGGCCTGAGCGCCTTTGGCGTAATCCTGTTGATTATCGGCTCCAGCCACTTGCGCAGCGAAGAATACTGGATAATCCAGACGCTGGATACGATAATGGTAATTTCCGGCATCATCCTTTTAATATTAGGCATTAAGCGCCTGACACGTTATTTTATCGGCGAGTTTATTCCTTCCGCCCAGGGCGATGAACTGGCCGGTATTTTATACCAGAAAAAGCAGCTGGGCCGCGGCCCAAAGGTTGTGGTAATAGGCGGCGGGCACGGGCTCTCGGTAGTTTTACACGGCATAAAAAACTATACCAGCAATATTAATGCTATCGTTACCGTGGCCGATAGCGGCGGTTCTACGGGAAGGCTGCGGGAGCAATTTGATATTCCCGCCCCCGGAGATGTGCGTAATTGCCTGGTTGCCCTGGCCGACGCCGAGCCGTTGATGCAGGAACTTTTTCAGTTCCGTTTCAAGCAGGATTCCGAGCTTGGCGGCCATAGTTTCGGAAACCTTTTTATCACGGCAATGACGCAGATTACCGGCGATTTTGAAACGGCGATAAAGGAGTCCAGCAGGGTTTTGGCGATCAAGGGCAGGGTAATTCCTGCCACCGTGGACAAGGTAAACCTGGTTGCCGAATATAAAGACGGCTCATTTATGGAGGGCGAGGCGAAAATCCCGGAGAAAAATTTACCCATTAAAAAGGTTTCGCTCAAGCCCAGCTGGCCCATGCCCACACAAGAGGCGATAAAGGCGATAGAAGAAGCGGAAATTATTGTTTTGGGCCCGGGCTCGCTTTACACCAGTATTATACCCAATCTTTTGATAAAACAGATTACCGATGCTATTGTCGCTTCCCGGGCGATTAAAATATATGTCTGTAATGTCATGACCCAGCCCGGAGAGACGGAAAAATACAGCGCCTCCGGCCATATCCGCGCCCTTATAGAGCACAGCCACCCGCGCGTCCTTGATTACTGCATTGTCAATAACGGCAGTATCCCGCCCGCGGTACTGAAGCGCTATGAACAGGAGGGGGCTTTTCCGGTAATTAACGACCGCAAAGACATTGAAAATATGGGGTATCGCGTGATTGAGGACGATATTATTGTGGTTGACGACGTGGTCAGGCACGATTCTCAAAAGCTGGCTAAGATTATTTTAGGGTTTATGGAGGAGATATAAACACGGATAGGCACGGATAAAAAAACGGATTAACACGGATAAAATTTTTAATCCGCGTATATCCGTAGCAAATTCGTGTATATCCGCGCCCACAGGATGGCTTTAATAAAGAAAAAAATAGTTATCAGGAATAAGCAGGGTTTGCATGCCCGTCCGGCAGCCTTATTTGTGCAGGTTGCCAACAAGTTTGATTCGCGCATCACTTTAAAGCGCGACAAGGAAGAGGTAAACGGCAAGTCCATTATGGGTATTTTAATGTTGGGCGCGGAGAAGGGCAGCGAGATTACTATTGAAATAGAAGGCGACGACGCTTCTTCAGCCATAGCCGAGCTGGAAAAAATAGTCAGTCAAGAGGAATGATATATCTGCGTAATGTGTAAACCCCGTTAGACCCCGACCTAAAGGCCGGGGCTTTCTGGGTCTAACGGGGTAAAGTGTAAAGTGTAATGTGGGTGTAATGCAAAAAAATGTGTAATGGAAAAATAAGGCTTAAGCATTTCCATTACACATAGCAC
>VGKK01000157.1 GCA_016867095.1 Candidatus Omnitrophota bacterium
ACGCCTTTACCTTGAGCCAGGCCATCAGCCTTAACCACGCAAGGCGCGCCGATTTTATCAATATATTTCTTGGCGCTGCCGGCCTCGGTAAAAATCTTAAAATCCGCGGTCGGCATATTGTATTTTGCCATCAATTGCTTGGCAAAAACCTTGCTTGCCTCTAATTGCGCCGCCTTTTTCTGCGGCCCGAATATCTTCAGTTTATAATGCTTAAATTCGTCTACGACGCCTTGCGATAATGGCGCCTCCGGACCGACGACGGTTAAATCTATTTTTTCTTTGCGGGCAAAATCCAATAAAGCCGGTATATCATCCGCCTTAATGTCCACGCGCTCGGCAAGCCCGGATATGCCGCCGTTACCCGGCGCGCAAAACAGCTTTTCGCAGAGCTTCGACTGCGCTATTTTCCACACCAGCGCGTGCTCCCTGCCCCCTGAACCAATAACTAAAATTCGCATATTAATATCTTTTCCGCGCGGCATAGGTAAAGGCTAAAAAGTACCTGCGCCATGAATCTTCGCTTGACTTAAACTTGTTTTGCCCGGCAAAATAGTCCACGATAGCCTCGCGCATACGGGCAATTTCTTTAAGACTGGCGTAACTTTTATTGCTTTCCAGTGTTAGGTCTATCAACTCAAGCGAGCGCTCAAATGCCAACCGACAATATTCTGTGTTACCTTTTGCCCGCCATTTAAGCGCTCGTTCAACCTCGCTGCCGATGTTTGCCATTTGCTCCACCAATGGCAGCTCTTTCCAGCGGCCAGCTGCCAAGCCTTTATGCTGATAACTCATTACTTAATCCTCTCAGCCACAACTTTAGCGATTTTCTTGCGCGTTACCTCATCATCTACCCCGCGGCTGCGGTTACCAAAGGATGGTCGCATATTAATCATTGAATCAAACTCAATAAATTCATCAGGTTTGGTCTCAGGATAAAGATTAACTCCCCAAAGGCTCTCTTGCCGCGATCCGTTTTCAAGTAATAGTGCTTCCAAGTCAGAATGCAACTCGGCATCTAATGCTATAAGCCCTCGGTCAACATCCACAACAGCTTTTACTAAGTTCCCAAAACTATCGACAGCCATTTTTCTTAATTCCTGAAGTGATAGCGTATCTTTAACAATTTTCATATATATCGCCTGTAATTATTTTGTTTCTTTTGACTCTCTCTTTAACGGCAACACGCCGGCCATTTCGCCGATGACATTAACCAATTCGGTATCGGTCGGCACGACAATCTTGGCATTATTGGATAGGGCATGCTCTACCGCTTCAAGTTTTCTTAACACCTGGGCATTGCCGACAAAATATTTTTCCGCCGCTTCGTTTACCAGGCGGATGGCCTCGGCCTCGCCTTCGGCCGCTAAAATCCGTGCCTGTTTTATGCCTTCAGCTTTTTTAATTTCTGCTCTTTTCTGGCCGTCTGCGGCAGTCTCGGTAGCGGTAGCAAAGTCCACCGCGGCAATTTTTTCGTTTTCCGCCTTGACTACCTTATTCATCGTCTCCTGCACGTCCTTGGGCGGGTCAATTTCTTTTAACTCAGTGCGCACAATCTCAATACCCCAATTTGATGTCTCCTCCATTAAAGTCTTATGCAGCTCAGAATTAATCTTACCTCTTTCGCTGTTGGCCGACTTTAAAGTTAAGGTTCCGATAATGTTCCTTAAGGTGGTGCGGGCTAAGTTAACTATCTGCCACTGATAATTATTTACGTTATACTGAGAACTCTTCACGCTTTCTTCGTCAGGCTTAACTTTGAAATAAACCTGCGCGTCCACTCTGGCATTCAAATTATCGTTAGTGATAATCTCCTGCGGCTCGGCATCTACCATTTGCTCGGTAACATTGACCTGATACAAAAACTCCATTATAGGAATTACCCAGTTAAATCCCGGCATGGCAAAACGGTTATACTTACCGAGCCGCTCC
>VGKK01000158.1 GCA_016867095.1 Candidatus Omnitrophota bacterium
AAGCGATAGCGACGTAAATTGTTTGTCCGAACTTACCCAGCACTTATTTTTGTAACGGCGCTGGATTTATAAATTTGGGGGGTAAATAAGAATTCCCTTTATCTTGAACTCAAACGCTATCTCAAAAATAAGTGCTGGGTTCAATTCGCGCAGATAACTTACGTCGCCACCGATAGAACATAATGCTCCGTAAGTTATGCGCTCATTGAAAGTGAGGTTAAAAATGAAAAAAGAATACCTGAGTCCGACGCAAGCTGCAAAAATACTAGGCATAAGCCGCCAAGCGGTGATCGACCGGATAAAACACGGGGCAATCTCCGCTGAAAAAGCCGGCAGGCAATATATTATACCAAAAGACCAAATAAAACTGGATAAAGCAACTCGGGCAAGAAAGGCTAAATCGCTATTAGCCCCCACTCCTCCTGAACCCAAAGAAAAAATCACTCAAGATGCCAGTGAAGTCCTGGATAGCGTTAAAAAACACGGCATAAAAAGCATTCAGTTGTGGTTTGTAGATATTCTGGGTATATTAAAATGCGTCTCTATTACCGAAGGCGAACTAAAAGAAGCCTTGGAGCACGGAAAAGGATTTGATGGTTCTTCTGTCGCAGGTTTTGCTGAGGCTGAGGAAAGCGACATAATCGCTAAGCCCGACCCAAAGACATTCAAGATACTACCTTGGACTAAAGAGACCCACCTGACAGCCAGGATGTTTTGTGATATCTTAAATCCCGACCGCACGCCTTACCAAGGAGATACCAGACATGTTTTAAAACGCGCCTTGGAGCGCGCGAAGAAGCTAGGGTTTATCTTTAATGTCGGACCAGAGATTGAATATTTCTATTTTAAGGGCGATAAAAAACCTGAGATTATCGACGAAGGTTCCTATTTTGAATTAATCCCCAACGATCTTGCCAACACCTTAAGGAATAAGACCGTAAGAATTTTAGAAGACATGGGAATTACCATGGAAGCAACTCACCACGAAGTCGCGCCCAGCCAGCACGAAATCGATCCCAAATACACCGATGCCTTGACTGCCGCCGATAACGTAATCACCTCTAAATATGTTATCAAAGAAGTGGCGCAGCAGCACGGCGTTTACGCAACTTTTATGCCCAAGCCTCTTTTCGGCGTAAACGGATCGGGCATGCATGTCCACCAGTCACTTTTCCATGGACATAAAAATGCCTTCTTTGATAAAAAGGATAGATATCATCTTTCGACTGTTGCCAAGCAGTTTATCGCCGGACAGCTAAAACATGCCAGGGAAATTTCTTCTCTTACCGCCCAGTGGGTAAACTCTTATAAAAGATTAGTCGCCGGATACGAAGCCCCGGTTTATATCTCTTGGGCGCAAAAAAATAGGACGGCTCTAATCCGTGTCCCTCTGTATCGACCGGGAAATGAAAAGGCCACGCGCGTTGAACTGCGCTGCCCTGATCCTGCCTGCAACCCATATCTGGCTTTTGCCGCAATGTTAGCCGCTGGCCTTGAAGGAATTGAAAATCGATATAAGGTTCCTGATCCGGTGGAGCCGAATATCTATCATATGGCTATGGAAGAAAGGGAAAGACGCAAGCTCACTCCCCTTCCCGGCAACCTATTTGAGGCTATCTTAGAGACTGAAAAGAGTAAATTTGCAAAGGAAACTTTAGGCGAGCATATCTTTGAGAGATTTCTCTTCAACAAAAAGAAAGAATGGGAAGAATATAGAATCCAGATTTCGCAGCATGAGATTAAAAAATATCTGCCTCTGCTGTAAAAAGTGCCTTAAGTTTTAATGCTCAAGATAAAGAATAATCTGACCTTAAAACTTTTCTTCTACTTGGACTTAATGGCTAGAACCTTGATAAAATCTGCGGCGTCTTCGATTTTATCAGTTACGCCTTCCATATATTCTGCCAATTGATAAGTTAGTAAA
>VGKK01000159.1 GCA_016867095.1 Candidatus Omnitrophota bacterium
CAAAAGATCAGCATGCAGATAGACTGCTCTTAAGACTGCAGCCAGTATGGAAAGAAACTGTAAGTTGTCCTCCGGGGTCTCCCCTGGGTTCAAAAGGTTATCCCCCCGGTCATCCGAAAACGACCAATTCAGGTGCTTGCCGCTTCCGTTAACGCCAGCAAAAGGCTTTTCATGGAGAAGGCAAACCAGGTTATGGCGAAGTGCCACCTTCTTCAATAGCTCCATTAATAACTGGTTATGGTCTGCGGCGATATTAGACTCTTCAAAGATAGGAGCAAATTCATATTGATGCGGGGCGACTTCATTATGCCTAGTCACTAGCGGGATGCCTAATTTGTAGGCCTCCTCAGCTAAATCGTACATGAAATTAAGCACGCGTTCCTTAATGGTTCCGAAATATTGGTCCTCCAGCTGTTGCCCCTTGGGTGACGGCGCGCCAACCAGAGTCCGTCCGGCAAGCATAAGGTCCTGGCGGAGGTTATAATAATTCTTATCAATAAGGAAATACTCTTGCTCCGCGCCGCAGGTGGAAAATACTTTCCTGGTGTTCTTATGCCCGAAAAGGCGGAGTAAATTTACCGCTGCCCTACTTAATGCCTCATCAGAGCGCAAAAGCGGAAGTTTTTTATCCAGCGCCTCGCCATGGTAAGAAATAAAAATGGTTGGGATACAGAGCGTCTTGCCTAATTTACTTTCAGTGATGAATGCGGGGCTTGAGGGATCCCAGGCAGTATAACCGCGGGCCTCAAAGGTAGCACGTATTCCACCCGAAGGGAAACTTGAGGCATCAGGCTCGCCCTGGATAAGTTTGTTGCCTGAGAATTTCTCAATCACTTTACCGGGGCCGACAATCGAAATAAAACTATCGTGTTTTTCAGCGGTCAGACCGGTCATCGGTTGGAACCAGTGAGTATAATAGGTCGCACCCCGGCTAATCGCCCAGTCTTTCATAGCGTTGGCTATTTCATTTGCCTGAGTAAGTGAAATGGTCTTGCCTTCATTAAGCCAGGCCTTAAAGGCGGCAAATGTATTCCTGGAAACATGCTTCTGCATGGCCTCAATACCAAAGGTATTCTCTCCGAAATAACCGGAAACCTTCTTGGGATGCTTAATTTTAGGTAATTCAAGGCCTTTAATCTTGAATAAAAGCTCTTGCCTGACGCCCATCACAACCTCCTCTTTAATGAAGATATTCTACTACAAAACCCGCAAAAAATAAAGCTGTTCTTCTAAGCACCATAAACAAAAAGCCCTGCTCACGGCAATCTTTGCGGGAAACAGGACCGCCTCGTCCAAAAAAAATGCCTTCCGGCGCACAATCCCTTACCAGAAGACATCTGTGTCTAACTACAATGCTGTATTCAATAAAAGTTTATCATAAAAATTCTTCCTGTCAAACTCTTTTCTTTAATTAGTCTGACTGCCTATCAGTATTATTCCCACACCTAACTTGCCGTGGTATTGGGGTTCAGGCTATAGCTTCCCTCCCCAGAAGCTGATTCCCATAACCCGTAAATCTTTTTAATACCCGGAAAGGTCCCCATGGGAGGAAAGACATTGCATCCGGCATGTGGCCCACTATCAAACCCCAGGTGGTAATCTCCTCCCACTAAATCCGGCTGCGGAACCGCGGCTACTCCATTACTGTAACAAGCACAGTATAAAACTACCTGCTCATAGTTCAGCCTAATCCTCATGATAACCGGCCTAAATTTCTTTTCTCTTGGCATAGTAATACTTTCTCTGCAACAGGCCTGTTTTATCCTGCTGTCTTTTTTAATTTGATATCGCGGGCCAGGATTACCGCTTCTGCGACCTCGCGCATGGACTTACGCGAATCCATGCTCTGCTTCTGGATCAAATGATACGCTTCCGAAGGCAGTATATTCGC
>VGKK01000160.1 GCA_016867095.1 Candidatus Omnitrophota bacterium
AGGCGCGATGATGCCTGCCAAAAAAAATAATATTATGGAAGTTTGCGGCACGCACACCCAGAGTTTTTTTAGATTCGGCCTGGATAAGCTCCTGCCGCCGAATTTACGGCTGATTGCCGGGCCAGGCTGCCCGGTGTGCGTCAGCTCTCAGGGCTATATTGACCAGGCAATCGCGCTGGCAAAAGATAAAGGCAATATTATTTTGACTTTCGCGGATATGCTGCGCGTGCCCGGGACAAAATCCACTTTAGAAAAAGAAAGGGCAAGAGGCAGCCGGATACAGGCAGCCTATTCTGCCCTGGACAGCCTGGCAGTTGCCAGAATGAACCGCGCTAAAAGGATTATCTTTTTGGCCGTGGGTTTTGAAACTACGGCGCCTACCATTGCCTTAAGCATTATCGCCGCCAAAAAAGAGAAATTAAAAAACCTTTATTTTTTTTCCAGTTTAAAATTGATTCCTCCGGCAATGGATTATTTGCTAAAAGATAAAAGGCTGAATATCAACGGTTTTTTATGCCCCGGGCATGTCTCGGTGATAATCGGCAGCCAGGCTTATGAACAGATTAGCAAGAGATACGGCATTGGTTGCTGTGTGGCGGGATTTGAGCCGCTGGATATTTTAGAAGGAATAGAGGTTTTATTAAAACAGATTGCGCAGGCCAGGCCTGCGGTGGCAAATCAGTATCTGCGCGCAGTCAAAAGGCAGGGTAATCCCCGGGCAAGAAAGGTAATCTCGGAAGTTTTTCAGGTGAGCAATGCTTCTTGGCGCGGTTTAGGCAATATTGCCCGCAGCGGCCTGAAGATAAAGGATAAATATTCAAGATTTGACGCCGAAGAAGCCTTTAGTTTTAAAATAACGGTTGACGACCAACGGCTAACGACCAAATGCAGATGCGGCGATGTTTTAAAAGGCCTGATTTCTCCCGCGGATTGCCCCTTATTTCTCAAGGCCTGCCAGCCGGATAATCCTGTCGGCCCCTGCATGGTCTCAAGCGAAGGAGCGTGCAATGCGTATTATAAATACCATTAGTAGGTATTGCTTTATATTTTTACTGGTGTTTTTCATTTACGGCTGCGTCCAGAAAAATGAATTGGGGCTTGCCCGCGAATGCGCGGCCAGGTCCGCGGTTTATTACCAGCACTCCGAGCAGCGCTACAAAAAATTAATTGCCCGGGGCGATAATTTAGACCAGCTGCGCTTTGAGCTGGGAAGGCTTTATTACGAGCACGGAGAGTTGGAAAAGGCGCGGCAGGAACTTACGAAAAGCAATCTTGTTCCCGCTGTCAAGCTTTTGGCCGTGGTAAAACAGCGTTTAGGAGAGGCTGCCGCTCAAGATAATTTTTGATACATTCGGCGGCGTTTAAACGCCGCCGAATGTATCAATCCTGAGCGAACCTCATATACTTTAGCGCGGGGTGTCGAAGGATTGACATTGGATTTCCCGGAAGTTTTGTTATAGAATATATGCCGGAGGGCATAGAAAGAATAACCCCGGAGAGGATAAGGTAGGGATATGTGGCGGCCGGAATACGCGGGACAAGAACGCAGAAAATACATCCGCCTGGATTCGGTATTCCCGGTGGAATTTCGCCTGGTGAGCCTGGACGGAAAACGTTTTTTGTCCGATTGGCTGCAGGGCTTCAGCAATAATATCAGCAAGGGCGGCATCTGTCTTTCCGTAAATAATTTCCCTCCTGACTTAGCCAAATACTTAAAAGATAAACAGGCAAAAGTCTCTTTGGATATTGAAATCCCGCTTAATCGTAAGCCCATTCCCGCGCAAGCCGT
>VGKK01000161.1 GCA_016867095.1 Candidatus Omnitrophota bacterium
TTGGGAAAAGCGATTAAGGAAGGTTTGGATACGCAGTACGCAAAAGAAGTTATTGAAGCATTTAAGAAAAACGATTAATTCTTTTGGGTAGCAGGGTGCAATTATTGTTCTAGGTAGACTAAACCGCGTTTTCCTTTACGAATAGCCATTTTTACAACTAGTTGAATTTCTTAGGGGTTTTAGGCTTTGACTGGCCTGTACGTTTTGCCATAAAAAATTTGGGCGCTTAGCTCAGCCCCGACGCCCTGCGAGATAGGGGTCGGGGCTCCGACCGAACGTAAGTGAGCGTCGGAGTTGGTTAGTTGGGGCGCTTAGCTCAGTCCCGACTCTATAGTCTTACTGTATGAGTCGGGATCCCGATGGGGAACTTTGTAAGAAGCGACACCATCGGGATTGGATATAAGGTGTTCGCTAAGCGCATAGTGATTTAAAAATTGGGGCGCTTAGCTCAGTTGGATAGAGCGTTTCCTTGACATGGAAAAGGCCACAGGTTCAAGTCCTGTAGCGCCCACCATTCTGCTTCGCCTTGAGATAGATAAAGGCATAGTGAGGCTCCGCAGAAATTTATAATCGTTTCATGAGGTTTTACTATGAAAAAAATATGGATGCATAAGGCCAAGTCGTTTAAAGAGGCCGAAGACTTTGAAAATAGATATTATATGGAAGAGACTCCAGAAGAAAGATTAAGCGATATACAGCTTTGCCGGGAGTTATATTTTAGAATAAAAAAAATAAATGCGAATAGAAAGAGACTTCGAAGAGTTGTTAGGGTTCTTCAATAAAAACGGCGTGCGCTATTGCATCGTAGGCGCCTTTGCCGTGGGATTTTACGGTTATCCCAGATATACCAAGGATATAGATATTTTCGTTGAACCGTCTATAGAAAATGGCAATAAAATTGTAAAGGCATTGGATGATTTTGGTTTTGGCGAGTTAAAGTTATCGCCGGAAGATTTTGCCAGGAAAGGGGCGATTATCCAGCTTGGTTGCGAGCCTGTACGAGCCGATCTGATTAACTCTATTAAGGGGTGCACTTTTCAAAGGGCCTGGAAAAATAAACAAGTTGGACAATACGGCAAAGAGAAGGTGTTTTTTATCGGGTTAGGGGAATTGGTTAAAAGTAAACAAGCAACCGGCCGCAGACAGGATAAAGTTGACATACAAACCTTATCGGCCAGGCAAAAATTTAGCAGAAAATAAGATGGATTTAGATATCCTTAGACATTCATGTGCGCACGTAATGGCGCAGGCGGTAAAGGAGCTCTGGCCAGAGGTTAAATTAGGCATTGGCCCGGCGATTGAGGACGGCTTCTACTATGACTTTGACAAAAAAGAGCCGTTTACCGACGAGGATTTAGGCCGCGTTGAGGAAAAAATGCGCCAGATTATTGCCAAGGACGCCAAGTTTGTCCGCCAGGAATTATCTAAGGCCGAGGCCGGCAAATTATTTGCGGGCTTAAACGAGCCTTACAAGGTAGAATTGATGAATGGCCTGGCTGATGAAAAGATCGTGATTTATAAAACCGGCGAGGATTTTACGGATTTATGCCGCGGCCCGCACATCAATTCTACCGGAGAAATCAAGGCCTTTAAATTGTTGTCGGTGGCCGGCGCTTACTGGCATGGCATAGAAACTAACCCCATGCTGCAAAGGATTTACGGCACCTGTTTTGAAACCAAAAAAGAATTAGACGAATACTTAAAAAATTTAGCAGAGGCC
>VGKK01000162.1 GCA_016867095.1 Candidatus Omnitrophota bacterium
AAAAAATCTACCGTAAACGCGGGGGAAGAGCTGGGGAAAAAATTATTATATGGCTTCAGGGGCGTGCGCCGCGACCTGGGTGTCATGTTTTCCGACGGCCTCATCCAGGACGGCTCCGGCCTCATCACGGGCTGCCAAGAAAAATTGGGGATAAGTTTTCCTTTGGCCGGCGCTTCCGCGTCGGATAACCTCTCCTTTAAAAAAACTTACCTGTACTATAACCAGGAAATATTCAGCGACGCTGCCTGCGGCATGCTTTGGGGCGGCAAATTAAATTTCGGCCTGGGGATAAAACACGGGTGGAAACCGCTCGGCAAGCCCCGGCGCGTCACCAAGGCAAAAGACAATATGGTCAATGAAATAGACGGCCTGCCGGCGGTAAAAATCTACGAAGAATATTTCGCAAAAGATATTGCGGGGTTAAGAAAAGACTTAAAGCACATCTCTATATTTTACCCCATCGGTATATACCTTCCCGGGGAAGAAGAATATCTTTTAAGAAATATCTCTTCCATCAAGGAAGACGGCTCGCTGGTCTTTCAGGGCAGCGTCCCGCAAGACTGCCAAATCAGGCTGATGATCGGCACCAAAGAATCATGCCTGGCGGCGACGGAACAGGCGGCGCAGGAAGTAAAAAAAGGCACTCAGGGCCGGCCGCTCAATTTTATCTTTGTATTTGAGTCTGTCTCAAGATACCTGCTTCTCGGCAGGCAGGCCAAGCAAGAATTAGAAATCATTAAAACTCAATTAGGCGCGGACGTCCCTTTAATCGGCATTTACACTTACGGTGAGCAGGCGCCCCTGCGGTCAATCAATTATCGCGGTAAAACTTATTTTCATAACCAGACGGTCACTATTTTAGGCGTCAACGCTTAAGGCGCCTGGATGATGAGGGAGAATTAATTAAATATGGTTAATAATGAATACCTCATAAATACTCTGGGGTTTGTGAGCATGGTAATCATCATCTCCCTGGCTACCGTCATTGCCTGGAAGATGCAAAGATTAAGACAGCTGCAATCTGTCATTGATAAATTAAGGAAATCCCTGGACGAGATGGACGAACAGGCCAAGCTGATTGTGCGCACCGACATGGAATTAAATAAGACCCAGGAGGAGCTGGATAAAAAGGTCACCAGTCTATACGCCTTACAGGGGTTATCCCGGGCGATAAGCACAACCTTGGAAGAAGGCCAAATCTTCAAAAGAATAGACGCCGGCTATCTGGAGGATATCGGATTTGAAAAGGCCTTCGCCTTCTTATGGAATGAGCGGGGGAAAAAATTTCTGCCCTGCCTGAATATCGGCTTTGAAGAAGAAGCGCTGGAATCCGCGGTTAACTTGGGCCAGGAATCATATATCAATCTAATCGCAAACGAAAAAACCCTTTCTTCCATATCCATGGATAAGCTAAGCCGGGACAAGACGAATCAAAGCTATAAAATCAACTCTTTTGTAATCGCGCCTATTCTGCCTAAAGAAGGAGATAAGGGTTTTCTCTTTGTGGCGACGGAAAACGCCGATACCCTCATCACCGAGGGAGACGAAGAGCTGCTCACCATCTTGGCTAACCAGTTAGGCCAAGCCCTAGAAAACGCCCGGCTATTTGAAAAGACCTGGCGGGCCCAGCAGGGCCTGGAAGACAGGGTCAAAGAGAGAACGCACGAATTAACTTTGGCTCTGGAAGAGGTCAAAAAAGTAAGCAAGCGTAAAACC
>VGKK01000163.1 GCA_016867095.1 Candidatus Omnitrophota bacterium
GGATGAACCCGCGAGCGCGCGTGGACAATATCTATCTTCTCTTTTTTAATAATCTCGGCTAAACGCGGGACCATCTTGATGATATTAAAGATGGATTTTTTATGCGCGTCTAATTTATAATGAACGGCGCCGCAGGCCACAAGCTCCTTGACTAATTCGCCCCCGGCAGAGACCACCACGGCTTTATGGCCGAACCTGACTAAATACTTGGCCAAGTCCAGCGTGCCGGTCTCCACGCCTCCGACATTAAGTTCAGGCAAGATTTGTAAAATGTTCATAATATCCTTTTTATTGCCTCTTCCACTAAAGAACTATCTTTTAACTTATTGGCCTGCGGTTTATTCAGCCAAATATCATTGATGGCCCCGGCCAGGGCGCCAGGCTCAACCAGATACAGGTATTTATTGCGCGCGAAATAATCAATGAATCTCTGGTGCTTCCTGACTAATCCCGGAGATTTAAAGACTAAAGTGTACCTGCCGCTTGAGGCCGCCTCCGAAACCATAGAGACACTCTCCGGCGAAGTAATCGCCACCCGGGCCAGGCCTAATATCCCGCCCACTGCCTCCGGCATATTTTTTTCATTAGCGATAATCAGGAGCTTGCAGCGGCCGTAACCCTGGAATTCTTCTTTGACTAAATTCTCTATCTCTTTGGAGGTGCGCCTGGAGGTAGTCACCAGAATATCGGCATTCAATTTTTCCGCCGCGGATTTAATCTGCCGGATAACCTCGGCTATCGTTTCCTTATCCAAATGGAAATATTTTGTATCGCCTCCCAGCAAAAAGCCGAGGGAAAAACCCGGGGACGGCTGGTAGCCGGTGGCCCGGCTTAAATTTTGCGCCTGGCTTTTTAAGTACTCCTCGCTGATTAAATTCAACGCCCCCTCAGTCACCACCACGTTTTTTCTTTTTAGCGGCCGGTCGTGCCTGGCCATCACCACCAGGTCAAATCTTTTGACGCCTAAAAGCGCCGGCCGCATAATCACCATAGACCTGGCCAAATTTTCCCGGGATAATACATAATTTACCGGCGCCAGGGATGAGCCGCAAGAGATGACGATATCCGGCTTAACGCGGGTTAAGGCGCGATAAACATCTTCCCGCAAAAATACCTTAAGGCAGCGCAGGCAGCCCTGGCAATTATATTTACCGGATAGGCAGCTGCTGAACATCAGCGCCGGCCGGCTAAATTTATGCTTGAATTTTATCTCTACAATATCCACCCTTATTTTTATGCCGCTTTTCTTAAGCTGTTTTGCGGCAATCTCAGCCAGGGCCTGCGACTGCCTGAGGTGCCCGGTCTTTTTATCGCTTAAAATCAGGATGCGCCTTTCCCGGCTGTATTTCCATATGCGGTAAGACCAAAGATATTCCTGCGGGTACCTCAAAATATATTTTTCAAAAGTATGGACTAACGCCTGCAAATTATCGGCGGTATCCTGTTCGGTATTGCCGGTCTTTTTAAGCTCAAAATGCGACTCAATAAAAAGCTTAACATAAGGCCCTTTTAGCCGGGCGTAAAAAACCGGAATAATCACGGCGCCGTAGCGCAGGGCCAGCCTTACCGCGCCATAGGCCATAGAGGCGTCTTTGCCGAAAAATTTCACCGCAACGCCTCTCTTACCGCCCTGGTCAGCGGTCATGCCTATGCTTTGATTGTCTTGCAGCGCCTGGATTAATTGCCGTATACCGTTCTGCCGGGGG
>VGKK01000164.1 GCA_016867095.1 Candidatus Omnitrophota bacterium
GGAAATCCAGCGCTCCGGCTCCAAGCGCCTCATCAGCTACCTCGTGGCTGTCATAAGCAGAAATGGCTAAAATTTTAGTGTGGGGGGTAAATTTCACTGCTTCCTTTATCACATCTATTCCGCTTAAGCCGGGCATCTTAATATCTAAAAGCACCACATCAAAGGCGTCTTTCTTAAGCTTATCCAGCGCTTCTGCGCCGTCATTTGCCTTTTCCACCAGGCAGTTAAACCTGCGCAAAATAATGCTTGCCAGGCGCTCAACTACATCATCCTCATCATCTACCACCAGGATTTTAGGCTTGATGAGTTCGGCAATCTCCCTAGCGACTATTTCTTCCAGCTGGTCTGAAATAAACGGCTTGGTGACGAATTCGTCTGCGCCTAAGCTTTTTGCCTCGGCCCTTGTCTTTTCATCATCCATTATCGTAACCATAATTACCTTGGTGGACCTGTCTATCTTTTTAATTTCCTTTAGCACCTCCAGGCCCGGCATACCCAGCATCTTGACGTCCAAAAGCACTACCTTGGGCCTTTCTTTCGCTACGATTGAAAGGGCGGATTTTCCATCCGTGGCAGTTAAAACCGTAAAGCCGATGGGGCTGAAAGTCTTCTTCAATATATCGCAAATTCCCGGCTCATCATCTACTACTAAAAGTTTAATCATAACCTAAGGCCCCTCTTTTAATCTGCGGTAAATATAATCCGCGGCTTGGCCGACTGTAAATATGCCTTCGGCATCAGCATCGGCTATCTCCAGGCCAAAACCCTCCTCCAGCACCATTATCACCCGGATAGCGTCCACGGAATCAAGGTTTAAGTCTTCCCGGAAACGCGACAGGGGCGTGATTTTATCTTCCTTGCTTATCTTGAACTCTTTGGCGAAAAGGCAACGTATCTTAAGAAAAACCTCTTCTTTGGTTAATTCTTTTTTATTTTCATCGTGGCTTTTTGCGCCGGCTGTCTCAGGCGCCTCTTGGGGCATTTTTTGCTGAGAGGTTGCCGCCTGCAGACGGTTTATAAAATTCCTGATGGAGCGGGTATGATTTAGGATTCTCTGAATTGTTTCCAGGGAAAGCCCCTGGGGCCCCAGGGGATCAACCGCGTCCCCCACTATCAAGTTCATCATATAGACATCGTTTCCGATATAATGCGTGAACATCTCCCTTAAAACAGGGTGCAGCGGAATATCGTCTAAAAATTCAGGAAAGGCAAAATCGCTTTTTGAAACCCGGGTAACTTCATTGACAATATCCTTAATGTGGCGGGTATAATTAAGTATCTTTTTTGCCTCCTCCACCGGCACAGGCTGGCGCAAGCCGAGATAATATTGGCAGAGTAAGTTTATAGAGGTAATATCGTCTCCAATGCGGTGATAAAGCAGGTCCCAAATATCCGGGTTAAGCGCGATATTCTCGCTCTTTATTCTTTCATAAAGCTCTTTTTCATTAGGTAGGGGATTTGCCATTAGAGGTTAATTTTTGCCGCCTCGGAAATTGCCTTATCCAGATCCTCAAGCTCAAGGGGTTTTAATATATAGGCCGCGGCGCCGAGCCGGCGCGACTGCTCCACCTTTTCCTTTTCGGTAACGCGGGTAACCATAATGCATACGGCGTCTTTGTCTATCTCCTTTATCCGCCGCAAAACCTCAACGCCGTCAATGGGA
>VGKK01000165.1 GCA_016867095.1 Candidatus Omnitrophota bacterium
TAAATTTTTGGCGTCAAACTGTATATCGGCGCTAATCTGGTCTAAAATTTCCTGTTTCGCTTTTATGGGCGTTTTGCATTTCGGGCAGATTAACCTGACCAGTCTCTGGGCGATTAAACACTCCAGAGAAGACGATACCAGAAACGGCTCAATCCCCATATCCAAAAGCCGGGTAACCGCGCCGGCCGCGTCATTGGTGTGCAGCGTGGAAAAAACCAGGTGGCCGGTTAATGCCGCGCGGATGGCGATTTCCGCGGTCTCATAGTCCCTGACCTCGCCCACCATCATCACGTCCGGGTCGTGCCTTAAGACATGGCGCAGGCCGGTGGCAAAGCTCAGGCCGATTTTAGAAACCACCTGAATCTGGTTTACCCCCTTTAATTGATACTCTACCGGGTCTTCAATGGTGATAATTTTTACCGCCGAGGAATTTATCCGCGCCAAAGAGGCGTATAATGTGGTGGATTTTCCCGAACCTGTCGGCCCGGTAACAAAGATAATCCCGTGAGGCTTTTTGATGACCGATTCAATAATGCGCAAATCTTCGGAAAGCAGCCCAAGTTTCTCTAATTCCAGGAAGAATTGCGAACTTAATATCCTGATGTGCACTGATTCCCCGAAGGCGGTAGGGATGATGGAAATACGCAGGTCCAGCTCCTCGTCGCCGACTTTTATTTTTATCCTGCCGTCCTGCGGCAGGCGGCGCTCGGCGATATTCAGGTGGGCCATAATCTTAATGCGCGAAACAATCGCGGCATGGAAGTATTTTATGGTTTCGGGTATATTGATATCGTAAAGCACGCCGTCAATCCTGAACCTGGTGCGCAATTCATCCTGAAACGGCTCCAGGTGGATGTCCGTCGCCCGTTCTTTAATCGCCTCGGAGAGGATTTGATTCACGAACTTTATAATGGAGGCGTCTTCTGCCATAACTTCCAGGTCTTCGGCTTTTTCCGTCTCCATCATTAATTCTTCGTCGGGAGATTTCTGGGCAATGATGCTCTCTAAGGTCTCCGCGCCCACGCCGTAATACTTGCGGATGGCATCCTGTATCTCTAATTCCGAAGACAACACCGCCTTTACTTCCCAACCCAAAAGCAAACGGATATCGTCAAGGGTGCGGATATCTAGGGGGTCGGTGATGGCAATGACAAGGATATTATCTTTAAAATCCAGAGGGATAATTTTGTAGTGGCTGGCAAATTTTGCCGGCACCTTTTCAATAACCGATGGAGGGATTTCCTTATCTTTTAATTTTACGTAGGGGATATTTAACTGCTGGGAAAGGATGCCGAATATTTTTTCTTCGGTAGCGATGCCTAATTTGACTAACGTGGTGCAGATAAAATCGCCGCTTTTCTTTTGTTCGCGCAGGCCTACCTCTAATTGTTCAGCGGTGATTACTCCCTTGTCAATCAGCGCCTGTCCAATAAGGATATCATTCCTGATAGGCATATCTTCTCCTTTAAGACAGATTATACTTTATTTCGCGAAAAAGTAAAGATATTTAAGTGGCGTGGGTTAGAATTCCGAGGCTATTCCTTGCGTTGTTTCCTTTTCGTATAAATCCTCAATATATATTGTGGTAGTGGTTGATGCGGAGTCAGCGACTGTCTTTTTGACTCTCTTGCCGTCGCCG
>VGKK01000166.1 GCA_016867095.1 Candidatus Omnitrophota bacterium
AGCTCTGCGCGAAAGATATCATAGAAGCCCATTATCACGACAAAAAATTTATCGGCGCAAAAAATAAACTCGTCCTAATTAAAGGCATAGGAAAAACCAAGATAGCGCAAAATTTACCCCTTGAGACAATCAGGCAGGCCTTACGAAAAAGATTTTAATGGGAATGAAGTTTAAAGTCCGCGCCCTCAAATTCTAATTCCACTTCATTGTCGCCAATCCGCTTTACTTTTGCCCCGTCAATTATATCGCCTGTCCGGACAATCTGATTATTAATCAAGGCATAGGCTCCATCGCGGGCATAAAATACGCCGTTTAAAACCAGGGAATTCTCCAGGCGCCTTAGTTTAACGCCGGGCTCTGGCGGCTCAGGGGCTTTAGGAACTTCCTGCGCGGGGATAGAGGCAGGAGGCGGAAGAGTAGAGAGAAGGGGCGTTGGCCGCGTAACAGGCGCAGAAGGCGCTGCTGCCGGCTTGGCAGCCGGACGCTGGAGCGGCATAAACTTAATCACCGCCGCGCCAGCCAAGACACCCAAACAGATTACGAGCAGGTAAATTCTTTTGAATTTAAAAGGGGGCCTGGCGCTCCGGCCTTCTTTTTTGGCCTCGGTGGCGGCATCGTGGGACTGCTCAACTTTTTTCAGGGCGTCGTAGATTATACTCATGGCCTGGGCGTAAAATAGTTTTCTAATTCCTTAAGGCATTTTTTCAGGATGTCCGCGTCTATCGTGCGCGCCTCGGCCACAAAACCCGCCAAAAGGGCGCGGTCGCAGATAATATTAATCAGGCGGGGAGTTCCGCCGGAAAAATTGGAGATTAATTCCAGCGCCTCATCGGTAAATTTTATGCTCTCGCCGCTTCCCGCGACATTCAAGCGGTGCCTGATATATTCTTTTATCTCCTGGCTGTCTAAGGGGCTAATGTGGTACCTGACCATAATCCGCTGCTGCAGCTGGCGCAACTCATAAAGGTCCAGGCGGCGGTTTAATTCGGGCTGGCCCACCAGGACAATCTGTATCAGCTTGTCTTTCTCGGTCTCTAAATTGGAAAGCAGGCGGATTTGCTCTAACTGGCGCGGCTTTAAATTCTGGGACTCGTCAATAATCAAAATCACATTATTGCCGCCTTCAGCCTCGTTTAATAAGAACTTATTAAACTCCCAGATAAAAGCTAACCTGGTTTTGGCCGCGGACTTGATGCCGAAATCCTTCATAATCGCTTCTAACAGCTGGAGGTCGGAGAAATAGGGATTGAGGATAAGGGCGGTCTTGACGTTTTTCTGCAGCTGCTCAAGGAAGAAACGGCAGAGCGTGGTCTTTCCCGTGCCGATCTCTCCGGTAATCACAATGATGCCTTTTCTTTGCGCCGCGCCGTAGAAAAGGTGCGAAAGGGCCTCTTCGTGCTTTTTGCTGGAATAAAAAAAGGCCGGGTCAGAAGTAACATTAAAAGGCCTTTCCTTCAGGCCGTAAAACTGGCAATACATATTTTCTCTCCCTGCATATTATAGC